>DATCDL010000118.1:0-5046 GCA_036510715.1 Acidobacteriaceae bacterium | reverse complement strand
GTTCTGGCGAGCGTAGGCGTCGGCCATGAAATTGGCTACGTCCAGACGCCCCGGGGCGGAGGGGAAGGATGCAAGGTATTGTTTGCCGGCGGAGATGACGGTTGCGGGCTCACCGTAGTCGGAGAGGGCGCGAATGAGTTGCGCATGGAGTGCGGGGCGTTCGGGCGCAGAGGGGAATCGCTGGTCGAGATCGGCGAGGAGCTCTGCAGCCTTGGCGCGATGGAAGTAACGCTGCGCCCTGGAGGTTTCGTCCTGATACTCGGAGGCGGGGCTTTCGCCGTTGAGCCAGAGCGAGAGGATGCCGTTCCAGTAGCCGGGGCCCTGGTCGAGGGTAGCGATGTCGCGATAGAGCGTGAGATTCTGCGCGCCGACGGCGAGCGGTTGCTCGGGGGCCTGGAGAAGAACGTCGATCAGGCCGGCGAGACCGGTTTGCGCTGCGGGTTCGCCGTTGGGAGCAGTTCCGGCGGAGGCGGCCAGCGCGTAGTTGTAGCGGGCGGCCTCGGCGTAGGAGTGGAGGGACAGACTGAGGCTGGCGAGGGTGGAGAGATCGGCCGGTGTCCATGCGGCGTGGCGCGTGTCGCGGGCGATGCGGAAGGCATCGAGGGTCTGCTGCGCGGACTGGGTGCGTCCCGCCTGCTGGTCGTAGTAGACGATGCGCGCGAGTGCGTTGAGCGCTTCCGAGCCGTCAGGATGTGCGGCGAGCTGTTCGCGGGCTGCGGCGACGAAGGCACGCTGGCGATGCGTCTGATCGAGCAAGGCGAAGTAGGACTGGATCAGCTCAGCGGGCCAGAGCGGCTGGAAGGCGTGGTCGTAGACGGCGAGGGCAGCGTCGATGTTGCCGCGCCGAAACTCTAGCCGTGCCTGGGCGCGGATGGGGAACATCTTGTCCTGCGGAAACGCGTGGCTGTAGCGCTCGATGAGCGATTGCGCTGCAGGCCAGTCCTGCTGGTCAATCTGAGACTGGAAGAACGCGGCGTAGACGGCGGGCTGGTCGGGATAGCGGGCGAGGAAGGCGTTGAAGGTTGATGAGGTCTCCGAAGAGGGAAGGCCCTGCTGGTAGATTGCGCCGAGGATGCGCTCGAAGGCCAGCCACGAGCGCTGCGTGGTGGGATCGACGTAGGCTTCCGATGGGAGTGGAGGAGCAGCAGCCACTTCTTTCAGAACCGCAATCTCCTGCGGGATCATCAGGCGGCGCTGATAGAAGGCGGCGAGTTCGAGGCGGCCGGCTGTGGGGTCGGGAGCATGCGCAACATAGAGCTTCCAGTCCGATTCGGCGGCGGCTTCGTCGAGACCCTGCTCGTCGGCGCGGGCGCGAAGCTGATAGAGCTCGGCGTTGTTGGAGCTGGCGGCGATGAGCTTCGAGAGTTCGGCGGCAGCCTCTTTCGGCGGACGGGGATAGAGTGCCTGGATTGCAGGCAGCTGCATGGCTCGATAGAGTGCGGACTCCACGGTGGAGGCGCCAACGATGTGCTGCAGCCACTTGGGGAAGGTCGCGTTGGCGGCGATGGGTACAGCGAAGGCTCCGAGAAGGAGGCACGCGCCGGTGAGGTGCCGCGTGTCAGCATATCGCAAGAGCCTGCCCGCGTTGCGTGCTGTTTTACGGGACGACATCGAGGGAGACCTCCTGGCTGCCCAGATTGTGGGCGATGTCCTCCGCGGTGACGGTGAGCGTGTAACGACCGACGGGAAGATCGCTGGGGATGGCGAGGATGCCCGCGTTGGTTCGCTCGCGGGGGTTCCAACGCAGGACGGCGGGAGCAACGCCCTCGATCTGCGCGGTCAACGTCCGGGTGGAGGCTGAGGCTGCAGCACGAATTTCAAATGCTTCTCCACGATGTACGGTGGTTCGTGCAAGCTGCAGTTTGACGACCGGGGGTGTGCTCGCGATGACGAAGGTCTTGGCCTCGCGGTAGACGTTGCCGTGGATGTCGCGCAGGAGGAGACGCACGCTGTAGGTGCCATCCTTCATCTCCGGCGGAGCGAGGAAGCGGGTCTCCCAGAGGCGGTTGGCCTCCTCGCCGGGGGCGTGAAGGTCTTCGCTGGTAAGGTGGCGCAGAGGCTTGGTGAGGCCAAAGGGGAAGAGCGCGATGACGGAGGTAATTTCGGCATCGGTGCGGACGCGCAGGACCGGATCTCCGGGACGAATGACGCGGGGACGCAGCAGCGAACGCGGGACCGCCAGGAAACTGGTGTACGGCGTGACAAACTTGTAGCGGCGCGACAACCGGATGATCTCGTCGATTGCGGCGTCGCTCTCGCCTTCGCTGTCGATCTGCGCGAGCAGAGCGTTGACGCGAGCCTGCGCCCAAATGCGCGGGAGTTGGGGATGCGTGAGGTCACTTGCGGGCAACGCGGTCTGTGCGGTTGCGCTCAGCGCGGTTCCGTCGCGGGTTGCGTGCAGTGTGAGCGTTAGAGGTTGTGGCGAGGGTTGATACTCGCCGACCCACTGCGCGACGGAGCCCGGATAGACGGCGTCATCGAGCGGGTAGATCAAGGAGGTGTTCGCGGCAGGCGACACCGTGACGGTCGCGCCTGCGATGGGATTGAGGTTTAGTTTGGAGGTCCACGACTGGAGATGGAAGTCGATGGGCTCGGTGGAGAGGACGGCTTCCACGAAGCCATTGTTGCCTGCAATTTTGCGCAGCAGGGGAAGGTTGGCATCGTCTCCGACGGCGAACACGTCAGTGTGCGGCGGATGCTGAGACTGCTTCCAGAGAGTGGCGTAGCGAGCGGCGATCCTGCTGCCGAGAACCGTCTCGCCGCGGTCGGAGCCGCCATCGGAGAAGAGGGCGATGGAGGTGTTGGGCTGGTTGGACTGGCCGATGGCTGCGGTGAGCGCTTTGAGGAGGTCGGTTCCGCCGCGAAGGTTGCTGGAGCGAACGAAGGCCAGGGCCTGCAGGATGGACTCGGGGGTAGCGGAGATGGGCTCCGGTTTGAAAGTCGTTACGGTTTGATTGAAGAGCAGGACGTTGAAGCGGTCTGCCGGTTTGAGCGTGTGGAGGGTAGCTTCGAGCGCGGCGTAACTGCGTTCGAGCTTCTCCCACTGCATGGAGAGTGAGTTGTCGAAGAGCAGGATGAAGGTGCGTGATGGAGAGTCAGTGCCGGGGCTCGGTTGTTTGTTGGCTGCTGGATTGGCGATGAGGATCTGCGCCTGGAAGAAGCCTGGTTCCGGTGCGGAGGTTTGGGACGACGCGACGGGTTCGCCTGCGGTAGGGAGCGGGGTGTGCGGATCGCGGTGGGTGATGATTTCGAGTTTGTCGGCATCAGCCTGCAAGAGCAGCCAGTTGGCTACGAAGTCATCGTCGAGGGAGAGATTGGCGGCGTGCATTGTGCCTTCGACGGTGTGCGGTCGTTGGTGGTCAGGGTGAGGGGGAACCGTGTGGAGGGCGCGGTGAAGTCCTGCAGCAGATGCGCGGAGCGAAGGACGAAGTGCAGGGTGAAGTTTCCGACGGTCTGCTGCTGCCGGGCGTCGGGCTTGAGAGAGAGGATGAAGGATTGCTTGAAGGCCGAGGTCGCGAGGCGCTGGTGATACTCGATCTCCAGACGCTTGGTGCCGTAAGCGGGAATGGGGACGATCTTCGCCGTGAACAGCGACGTGTCATGGGGATCTTTGTCTTCGCGTTCGCCTGCTTCAAGCAAGCCGGGATCGACGGCCTGCAGGCGAGCCTGATCGTAGACCTGCTCGGCGCGCTTGCGTTCGAGGATGACGGCAGGAATGCGGACCGCTCCATCCCACACGGCGAAGTCGGAGACCGTGGAGCCGCCTGGAAGCGCAAAACGATAGGTGCCCTCTTCGATGTTGCGCGTGTGGTTGCCGAAGATCTGGACGATGGAGACGTGGGCGTCCCCGTTGTCGATGGCGACCTCCACCCTCATTTCATCGAGCGAAAGAATGGATGGGTCGGGTGCATCCTGGTCACGCGGGATCAGGGTGCCAGACTGTGCCCTGGCTGGGACCATGCAGCATGCGAGCAATAAAAGCAGCGAGAGGGTCTTCATGGCAGATTCGCCTCAGGAATGCGGACGAGGCCGTTTTCTGTGCCGATGTAGATCTTCCCCGCTCGCGCAGCAAAGGCGGTAACGTTGAGCGACGGCAGGCCGTTGGTGATCGCGGACCAACGTCCGGAGGCGACGGAGTAGACCAGCATCCCATGTCCGAGGGTTCCAGCGTAAAGGTGCGAGGCGGTTGCGTACAGAGCATTGGGGTTGATGACGAGATTGCGCGGGGTTCCCGTCGGCAGCTCGATGGGATTGAAGTGTCCCTGGCTGTCGAGGGTCTCTACGCCCGCGCCGTAGGTTCCAACCAGAACGGTGTTGTCCGGAGTTGGCAGAAGGGCGGTGATCCAGTTGTGTTTGAGGCCTGAGTTGGCGACGGTGAGATTGCGCTCGACAACATTCGATTTGAGGTTCGAGTTCAGGATGGAAATGCCGCCGAGCGTTCCAGCGAGCAATTGGCCGGAGCCGCCGGTGGAGGCCAGCGCGTAAACGTGGTTGTTGACCAGGCCTTGGAAGGCATAGAGGCTCTCCGCGCCGGAGGGCCCGAGGAAGGTGATGCCGGCCGATGTGGCGAGCACGGTGAGCGCGCCGGCAAAGGTCACGTCGCTGACGTGATCGGAGATAAGGCCGTCGCGACGGGTGAGGGTCTGACGCGGCCGGCCTTGCGCGTCGAAGAGGACTATGCCGTCGGCTGTCGCAGCATCCACGGTGTGGCGCTGGGGGTCGATCACCAGGCGGTTGATGCAGAAGAGGTGATCGTCCTCGAAGTGTCGAATGGTGCCCTCCGGCGCGAGCAGATCGATTCCATGATCGAAGTAGCCGACATAAAGGGTGCCGTCGGGAGCGAAGGCGAGTGCAGAGATGTTGGCGTCGGTGAGGGTGGGAGGTTCGTGGGGAAGCGCGGGGGTCCAGGCAGCGCCTTCTCGCCGCAGCAGCGTTCCGTCGGCGAGGGCGAAGAGCGCATCGGGCGTGGCGAGGAACCCGTCGACGCGCTGAACCGATGGGTTCCCGGGCCCGGCGGAGATGGACAGGCGACGAAGAGCTGGACCG
>DATCDL010000117.1:0-4891 GCA_036510715.1 Acidobacteriaceae bacterium | reverse complement strand
CTTGAGTCGCCGGAAGCTCTCGCGTTCCTGCCCGAACTCTCCGATGGGCGCCTGGAAATCATAGGACTTCACCGGCACATCGGTCGGATAATCGGTGATCTGGGATTCTTGCAGAGTACTCAATTTTCCATTTGGGTTGCGGCCACCGTGGTACATGTAGAAGCCCAGCGAATTGGCGCCCGAGCCTATGAGCACGGTAGGAACTGCGGCAACGTCATCGGCTGAAATGACTGGGCGGCGGAAGTAGGTGTCCTGCATGCCCCCGCCAACTTCTGCTGTCAGGAACGGCGTTCCTTCATAAGTGGGGGCGCCATTTTGTTCCGCATCTCCAACAATGCCCATGTTACCGCTGGCGCGGTTTGCGGTGCGGAAGTCATATGCCTCGTTGGGTGGCAGTTGGTCGGGCGAGCCATCCCATGGAGCGTCAGGATAGGCGCCATAAACCGGCAGCACGGCGTCGAGCGGGATCGCCGTCCTGCCCCAACCGGTAACGGTATAAAGCGGCGTGTCGAGACCGGCTTCCATCGCTATGCGCTTGAGCGATCGGATGTGGTCATCGCCCGTGCCGGGCTTTTCGCCGCGCATGTATTCGTTTTCCAACTGGATACCGATTACCGGACCGCCCTCGCTCCAGAACTGACTCGCTAACTGTTGACCTACCTCCCCGAAGTACCGGCCGACCTCGGCCAGATAGGTGGGATCATCGCGACGAACAGGACTGCGCTGCATCGCCCAATCCGGGATGCCTCCATTGCGAGTTTCCCCGTGCACCCAGGGGCCGATGCGAAGATAGACCAACATCCCGTGCTTGGCGCACAGTAGGACGAAGGCACGCAGGTTGCGGCGCCCGGTCCAGTCGAACTGGCTCTCTACTTCTTCGTGGTGGATCCAGATGACATACGTCGAGATGACCTCGACTCCACCCGCCTTCATCTTCAGGATTTCGGTTTCCCAATTCTGCTGTGGAACCCGCGAGTAATGGAACTCTCCCATTACCGGCAGCCAGGGCTTGCCATTCAGTACCAGGTATTGGGAATTCGCGGAAAGAGTTTCCCCATCAGGACGCTGGCCGGCGCCAAGGTGTGCATCGACGCGCCTAATCGCAGGTGTGGGCGTACTGGCATCGATGTAGATGGGTGTGCCTGACGGACTCGAGCTCACCCGGTTCTGTGCAAACACCGAGGATAGAGGCGAAAGACAACACGCGGCGGTCAACAAGACGTAGTGAAAGGCTCTCCTATCGCAAGCGGACAACATGATGGCCTCGTGGCATGCCTCAAATAGAAGCGGTAAGTGCAGCTGGATGGACTTTACCTGAACACCTGGCCAACGTCCCCGGAGGCCCCTCCGTGCTTGGAGCTTTCATGATCGAAGGAGATTCCTCTAGAACTTGAACCTCGTCCCCAATTGAATGCCGCGGCTTGTATTTGCACTGCTAATCCGTCCGCCAGAGGATCCTGCTCCGATGCTGTTGGAAGGCTGGCCAAAATTTGGGTGATTCAGTACATCGAATGCATCGGCTCGCACTTCGAGTGAGGTCTGCTCCCAATGCAGATCGAACACCTTACCTATTCCCAAATCCACGTCCTGCCATCCTGGCCCGCGAAGAATGTTACGGCCGGCATCGCCGAATTGATTCATCCCCGGCGAAGCGAACGCGGAGGGATCAAAGTACTCGGCGAGTGTCCGATGAGCGGGGGTCGGGTTGCCTACACGGTTCGGAAACTGCGACCCGGAAAGGGCACCACTTTGATTGTTAGCCATCACAGCAGTAAACGGGGTACCGGAGTGCAGCTGAAAGATAGTCGAGACTCTCCATCCGCCAAGCACGGCGTCCAGAATACTTGATTGGTTTAGAAATTTCCGGTCTTTCCCAAACGGAACCTGATAGGTGAATTGTCCGTTAAACAAATGAGTGAGGTCGAGCTGTGAGAGGCCGTAATTCCGGGCCGGCTGGTATGCGTCCTGATAGACGTCACTACCACCTCCATTTCCACCCTGAACCGTCTCTGCATCCATGGTTTTTGAAAAACTGTAGTTGATAGCGAATGTAATCCCCTGGCTTACCAATCGTTTTTCTGTTCGCAGCTGGAGCGCGTTATAGTTCGACCAGCCATCGAAGAGGGCTGCGTTGATGCTTTGATACTGCGGGTAGGGGCGCACGCCGCTCCCCAGAACGGTCACCTGGTTGAAGTCACGCGGAAAT
Source organism: Acidobacteriaceae bacterium (assembly GCA_036510715.1). Taxonomy (GTDB): domain Bacteria; phylum Acidobacteriota; class Terriglobia; order Terriglobales; family Acidobacteriaceae; genus Granulicella. Next base: position 2,685 of record DATCDL010000117.1, on the reverse strand, counting down.
CCCAGATGCGTACCCTTTGTGAAAACATAAGCCACATCGATCAGAATGCCATCCTGGATTTCGTGCTGGACGTCGGCATATACCTCCTCGACATATTGCAGCGGCTCCTTCTTCGGGAAGTAAGGAACAGACTGGCCGTTGAATAGCTGCGGCGTCAAAGTAGCCTGGGTTGGATAGACGGGAGAGGGCGGCCCGTCTTGCAACCGGAAAACCGGCGTGACGCTGTCAGTCGAGACTTTGCTTCCAACCGCATTCAGGCCGATGCCTAATGCGTTGTTCGCATAAACGTTTGAGCTCCTGCCGGGATGCATGATGCCATAGCTTACTCGCACGGACCACTTGTTTGCGGGTATCCAGGCAAAACCGAGCCGCGGGGCAAATAACTTGTATACGTTGTCCTGGATTGTGTTTCGCCCGTTCTCACCGCCATAGACCATGGCGCCCGGAGTCTGGGTGGCGGGATTGATCAAGGCCGGATCGAAGGTTCCGAAGCGCTTATGTTCCTCGCCCCACCCGGACTGAATTCCATATCGCATTCCAATATTCAAGGTGACGTTCGGTCTGACCTTGTAGTCGTCCTGGAAGAATAGCTGCGTGGTCCATGCTCTGCCGCCAACCTCGGGGCTTTCCGCCACACTCCAGGAGTTCACACCTCCAACAAGAAAATCGGCGTAGCTGAAGCCTGGGCCGGCTTTGATGTTGGCAGGGTTTTCGGTTGCGATCCCGCTAAAGCTGAATGTCCCAGCGTTGATATCGCCCCAGCCACCGTAATTCTGATACGACTTATCGTATTCCCCACCCATTTTCAGGGTGTGCCGCCCGTGGATCAAGGTCGCAACATCGCTGCCACTGTAGACACCTTCAATCAAGGCTGCATGGGTTCCGGTACCTATTCCCGTCCCTCCGGGTAGTCCACCGATTTGTATAATCGGGAATATGTCTGCAGGTGCATTCTTGAGGCCGATTTTTTCGACAAGACCCTTGTTCAGATCGGGCGGATTATAAATATCGCTCTCCCTGACCGTACTGATGCGGGTTTCGTTTAGCAAGTTGGGACTCAAAGTCCACACGTCTGTGATCTGGGTCGCGAGATTGGAGTTGGGGCTCGCGGCGTTGCAGTTCATCGGGCATCTAGGATCCGGCTGATTGATGAAGAGAGGATAATACATGCCTGAGACCGAAAGGCGATTGGCCGTTGAGATGTCATAGTCGATCTTGCCCACGTACCAACGGGCGGTATCCTTACCCGTGAGGGAGGCGGTGTAGTTAGTCCCCAAGGGGCTATTTTGGTCCTGGGCACGGGGAATGTATTGGAGGATGTTGAGCGACACTGGATCTAGTTCGGATGCCGGAATTTGATTGTTTACATATGGCGTCCGGCTAACTGGTTTGCCGGTGGAGTCGTACACCGTGGTATTGGGGTCATATAGCTGCACGGGCGTTGGCAAGCTGAGCAGGGCGGAAAAATCGCCGGATCGCATTGCATCGGTGGGAAACGTATAGGTAGACGTGAAAGGAGAGGTGGAGGGATTGTTTTGAAAGTTAAAGAACCCGAATAGCCGATTCTTCAAGATGAATCCGCCGACGCTTCCGCCATAGATATTCGACAGCAGCTCGGGAGTCGTGGTGGCAAAGTAATTACGTGCATTGAAGACGTTGCTTTGCGCAAATTCATACGCCGAACCATGATAATGGTTGGTTCCGCTTTTCAGAATTACGTTAAAAGCCGCCACTCCGTTGCCGTATTGCGCTCCAAAATTGCTAAGGTTTGCACTTACTTCCTGAATCGCGTCAATGGGCGGAAAATTATCGCTGGAATTGTAACTCGTTGGCGATGTGGCAACGGCACCTTCTATCAGCCAGACGCCGGCGTTCCCCTGCGTGCCATTGATGCCGACCGAAGCGCCGGTCGCGTTCTGACCGTAACCCCCACCGTTCACACCAGGCAAAACCTCGGTGATCGTAGACCAGACCGTGCCGACTATCGGCGCATCTTCCACTGCCTTACTGTCTAAGGTGATAGTCTGCGCTGAGCTTTCAGTCTCGATCAAGGAAGCGGCCGATGTAACGGTTACGGACTCGTTTGCCGAGCCAATCTGAAGTGCCGTATCGATTTGAAGGGTCTGTATGCGCAAGGTGATGCCTTGCCTGACAAACTGCTTGAAACCTGCTTTCTCGAATGTCAAGGAGTATTGCCCGGGGAGGAGCGATGGCGCGTCGTAGAGCCCATCACTGTTCGTCGTGATGGTCACTGCGACGTGCGTTTCGACATTCGTCACTGTCACGGTAACACCCGCAACGGACGCCCCGGTTGTGTCTTGTACCGTTCCCTTGATTTCTCCCGTATTCGAGGCCTGCCCGGCAGCTATGCCGGTAAGGATAGTTGTCATCAAAGCAACCATGCATGACGCCAGAACTCTTTTCACATTCATTGCTTCAAACCTCCCAAATGTCTTCTGCCGCCAAGTGAAATCCTGATCGCGTTGGTCTTTACCCGTGGGTCGCCGACGCTGTCGTCTGGTTCAGAAGTAATCCTCTTCTTCGCTTGCCAGGCAATTCGTGAGACCGATTCTTAAGACGAGGGCAACATTACGCTCCGCAGCGCGGAGCGCATCGGCCAAAGGTCTGATCGGTTAAAGTTTTTTTCGGAGGAGGTTACGCAAGATGCCGAACCTGAAGCAAACA
>DATCDL010000116.1:0-5276 GCA_036510715.1 Acidobacteriaceae bacterium | reverse complement strand
GGTCAACTTCGCCGGAGCCGATCCCCGCTCCGACGGCGAGGCCATTCCCCAGGAGCCCAACACAGACTAAACTCAATTCGCCCCGCCGCCATCCCAATGCTGGCCGTCCGCGCTGGACCTCGGCGTCCACGCAGAACAAATATTTTCTTCAAAAACAGCCCAAAACTCGCGTGTCAAGCCCCCCGAGCCGCTCGAAATCGCGAAAACCCCCGTCAACACTAGCGATTTCTCTTCCGCAAAGTTGGCATAGTTACCCCCCTCAATCCTCTAAACTAGAGATAGGGCTGGAGTTTACGAAGGACTGAATGCGGCCACCAGCCACAAAAAGCGGCCTCCAGCAGCTAACCCCACTGTTTTCAATCTTCTACCCCTAAAATCTCTGGAATCAAGATTCTACGGGAAAATATGTCTGCAACTCATTGATTCCAGACATTCGACCAAAAAGCCGGGGGGGTACCCCCCCGTGCAGCGGCCTGAGCAGCAGCCCGGTGGGCGGCCTACTCCTCCACGTGGTAGTTCGGAGCCTCGCGCGTAATCACCACGTCGTGCACATGGCTCTCGCGCAGGCCTGCGCCGGAGATTCGTACGAACCGCGCCTTCTCCTGCAGCTCCTCGATGGTCGCGCAGCCGAGGTAGCCCATCCCCGAACGCAGGCCACCCACCAGCTGATACACCATCGCCTCCAGCGGTCCGCGATGGGGCACCCGTCCCTCGATCCCTTCGGGCACAAACTTCGCCAGCCGGTTGCCGCTGCCCTCGCGAGCCGTGATCGACGCCCTCCCGCCGACCGATTCCAGGTCATCCTTGCCTTGGAAGTACCGCTCGCCCGATCCCTGCGCCATCGCGCTCAGGCTGCCCATCCCGCGATACGTCTTGAAGGTCCGCCCCTGGTAGAGAATCGTCTCCCCCGGACTTTCGTCCACGCCCGCAAACAGCGAGCCCAGCATACACACGCTAGCGCCCGCCGCAATCGCCTTCGTGACGTCGCCTGAATACTTGATGCCGCCATCGGCGATCACCGCAACGCCGCGCTCCTTGGCCGCGCGATACGCCTCCGAGATCGCTGTGACCTGCGGCATGCCCGCGCCTGTCACCATGCGTGTCGTGCAGATTGACCCAGGTCCGAAGCCTACCTTCACCGCATCGGCTCCGTGGTCGATCAGCGCCATCGTTCCTTCATACGTCGCAACATTTCCGGCCAGCAACGCAACCTCCGGAAACGCCTTCTTCACCTCTGCGACCGCTTCGAGCACGCGCGACGAATGTCCGTGTGCGGAATCGATCACCAGCGCATCGACCCGATACTTCACCAGCTCAGCAGCGCGCTCCAGATAGTCGCCCGTGGCTCCGATCGCACCTGCAACCCGCAGTCGTCCTTGCTCATCCTTGCTCGCATTCGGATACTTCAACTTCTTCTGAATGTCCTTGACCGTAATCAAGCCCTTCAGCTCATACGCGTCATTGACGACCAGCAGTTTCTCTACGCGATGCTGATGCAGGATCTGCTCTGCCTGTTCGAGCGTCGTTCCAACCGGAACGGTGATGAGGTTGGTCTTGGTCATCACATCGCCAATCGGAATATCCGTGCGAGACACGAAGCGCAGATCGCGGTTCGTCAGGATGCCCACCAGCTTGCCCTGCTTGGTCACGGGAACGCCTGAGATCTTGAACCGCCGCATTACTTCCAGCGCATCCGAGATCGGACGCTCGGGTTCGATCGTCACTGGATCAACGATCATCCCGCTCTCCGACCGCTTCACTTTGTCGATCTCGCCAGCCTGCTGCTCGATGCTCAGGTTGCGATGCACCACGCCGAGACCGCCCTGCTGCGCCATGGCAATGGCCAGCCGCGACTCCGTCACGGTGTCCATTGCGGCGGACATCAGCGGCGTTGCGAGGGTAATGTTCGCCGTCAGCCGCACTTGCGTGCTTACCTGGGCGGGAACGACGTCAGAGTATGCGGGAACCAGCAACACGTCGTCGAACGTGAGCGCTTCGGGAATTTGAGTTTGGATCATACTTCTCTATTGTTGCACTCCTGACGCAGGAGTTGAACTTTCGCTTCACTTGGCCTAAAATCCGGGAAGCAGACGAATTTGTTCTGCCGCAGATTGTATCCGTGATGGCACCGGAAAGTGGCGGAAGAGAGGAGTGGGCGAGAGCCCACTTTTTGTTTGCTCTAAATCCAGTTTGGCGGACGTTGATAGCAACCGCCAGACTCAAGCACCACAAGACGCTCTATGGCCTTGCAGATTGAGACAATTCGCGCCACCGCCGACCGCATCGCGGCCTCGCACCACCTCGACGTCGTGGACCTCGAGTTCACCGGTGGTGCAAAGCACCGCACGCTGCGCGTCTTCCTCGAGAAGGATGCCGAAGCTCGGGCCAAGTTCGCCGCGGAAGCTGCATCCAACGAGGAAGCAGGACTGCCCAAGGGAGTTCCTGTCGAGACGCTCTCGTGCGTAACGCATGAGGATTGTGCCAGCTTCGCTCGGGATTTCGGGACGGTGTTGGATGTAGAGGATCTCATCCCCGGAGCCGAATACACGCTGGAAGCAAGCTCTCCTGGCCTCGAACGCAAGCTGCTGAATCCGAACGATTACGAGCGGTTTCTCGGTTGTCTCGCAAAGATTCAGACGTTTACGGCGGTCGATAATAACCGCCACTTCACGGGCAGGTTGACTGCCTTTGACGGAAAGACGATCACCCTCGATCTCTCTGCAGTGAAGCAGAAGGGTAAGACAAAGAAGGCGTTGTCAGCGCAGACGATCGAGATATCGCTGGCAAATACCGAAAAGGCGAATCTGGTAGCAGAGATTTAGAAGCAGCAGAAACTGAAGATTGGCGATGAAAGTCGCCGAGCGAAAGAAGTGAGAGACGACATGGCAAGTGCTCTGTATCAGTCGATTGAGATTCTGGGCCGCGAGAAGGGGATTGACCCTGAGATCGTGGTGAACGCGGTTGAAGATGCGATCGCCCTCGCAACCCGCAAGTTCTACAAGACCGTCGAGAACATGCGCGGCGAGATGGATCGTGAAACGGGCGAGATTCGCGCCTACGTCTACAAGACCGTCGTTGAAACCCCTGAACTCATCGAGGATCCTGACAACCAGCTCACCCTCGAGCAGGCTCGAGAGCTTGCTCCCGAGGTTGAGGTTGGCGGCGAACTCCGCTTCTACAAGGACACCACGCCTCTCGGCCGCATCGCCGCCCAGATGGCCAAGCAGGTCATCTTCCAGAAGGTCCGCGAGGCTGAGCGCGATACGGTATTCAACGAGTATGCGCATCGCGCCGGAGAGATCCTCACCGCGACCGTCAAGCGGCTTGAGCCGATGGATGTGATCTTCGACCTGGGTAAGACCGAGGCGAGAATGCCAAAGCGTGAGCAATCCCGCCTGGAGCAGTTTGCTGTGGGAGAGCGCGTCCGGGTGGTGCTGTTACGCGTCGACCGCGCTGCCAAAGGACCGCAGGTGATTGTCTCGCGCGCCGCTCCAGCGCTGGTTCAGTCCCTGTTCCAGTCGGAAGTTCCTGAGATATACGATGGCACGGTGACGATCCGCGCCATTGCGCGCGAGGCTGGAGAGCGTAGCAAGATCGCCGTCATGAGCCGCGACAAGGACGTCGATCCCGTCGGCGCCTGTGTCGGGATGAAGGGCATGCGTGTGCAGTCGATCATCCGCGAGCTGCGCGGCGAGAAGATCGACATCATCGAGTACTCGGATGAGATTACGACCTTCGCCGAGAAGGCTCTGCAGCCTGCAAAGGTTTCTCGCGTGTCCATTACGGACCTTGCAGAGAAGCAGCTCGAAGTGATCGTTGACGATACACAGCTCTCGCTTGCCATTGGCAAGAAGGGCCAGAATGTTCGCCTTGCAGCGAAGCTCTTGCAGTGGAAGATCGACATCAAGAGCGAAGAGGAGAAGCGCCAGGAGGTCGAGCAGCAGATGCAGGCCATGGGCGGTGGTCCGTCGACGCCTATCGAGCAGGTGGTCGAACTTGGCGAATCCGTGATGGAGAAGCTGATCGCCGCAGGAATCACCACTGTCGAAGCGCTTGCCGACATGACCGCCGAGGAACTGGGTGAAATTTCAGGCATCGGTGAAAAGACAGTCGAGAAGATCGCGGTTGCCGTTCGCCACTACTTTGGCCAGTACGAGGAGGGCGAAGAGAGACCGGTTCCCGTTCCCGCTTCCCCAGTTCTGATCGACGGCGAAGAAGCCATCGCGGCGGCTGCGGCATCCGATGATGCAGGGGACGAGGCGCATTCCATGACCAATACACCGGAAGAGATTCTCGCCGAGCAGGCTGCAGATGCTGGATCCGCAGAGGAGATCAGTGATTTTTCAGCCGAGGATCTCGTGGATGTTGAGGACGAACTCTCGTCCATTGACGCGAATGACGAAAGTGACGCTCGCGAGGCGTTCATTGAACTGAACAATGACACCGTAGACGAACTGGTCGATCAGGCACAGGAAGTCTCTGACGAGGGCATCGATAAATGACGGGCGCGATCGTGGCGAATACCCACTGTCTGACCTGCAAGGTTTTTAGAAATACCAGCCAAACGGCTGAAAAGTTAACAGTTTCAAGGGATAATAACCTTGTACGAACTCCTACTTCGATTGAGGCTGATTATGAACAGCTAAGTGCGTAGTGGAACTGAAAAGGGACGGATGAGCAAAGTTCGCATCAACGATCTTGCACGTGAGTTAGAAGTCAAGAGCAGATCCATTCTGGATGCTCTGACAGCGGTTGGCGTCGTCGAGAAAAAGACGCATTCAAGCTCCATCGAGGAAGATGAAGCCGAGAAGGTGCGCGGCTATTTCAATCGCGGAGTGCGCAGTGCGGCGCCACGTGCTGCTGCGGTGGAAACCAAGCCCCGGTTCGACCTGTCGCACGTTTCCAAGCCCGGGGACGCGCTGAAGGCGATTCTTGAGCGCAAACAAGCGGAAATTGCTGCCAAATCTGCGCCTCCAGCGCGTCCGGCAGTCACGGTAGCGCCTCCAGTCCATCGGCCTCCCGTTGTGGCGAAGCCGGTTGTGGCCCAGGCTGCGCCCCATGCGGCGCCGGCCAGTACGCCTGCGGCACCTGTTGTGGCTGCACCTCCTGCTGCACCGGCACCCCGGCGCATTGTGCCTATTCCTCGTCCGCCAGCTCCGAGCTATACGGTGCCCGCGATCGCCAGCCGTCCTGTTGCGGGGGCTGTTGTGGCTCGCCCAGCGGCAACGCCTGGGGTTCCGGCCGTTGCGTCAGTACCACCAGCGGAGCCTGTGGTG
>DATCDL010000115.1:0-2430 GCA_036510715.1 Acidobacteriaceae bacterium | reverse complement strand
GTGACCTAGACAGGCACGGCTACTCCCGCAACGCGGTTCAACGCCGCAACCTCGTCCGCACCGACCGTCAGTTTTGTCGGGAGACCGTGCGGGTTGGATAGCAGAACGTATCCGGCTCCTTCTCGCTCAAGATAGCCGCTGAGGATGTTCATACCTCGGCGAAGCACGTAGAACGGTCGGGACCATCCTCTCTTGTTCCGCTCGTTCTCTATCTCAGGAGGAGCAACAATGGGTTCCAGCAGCATCCACGACCCGGCAGCTATCGCAGGTTCGAGGCCCTGGATATCGCAGGGGTGCGCCAGTCGTACCACCGGGGCATTGCGTAAGTGCAGTGTCGGGAACTTCAGCGACAAAAGAGACGCCCAATCCACAAACTCCGGGCCCATCGCCTTCCAGACGGCGCTCGGCGTGGGCAGAGGTGCCTCATCTGCGTGCGCCAATAGCTCGGAGAAGCGGCGCGCGTTGAGCATCGTTTCGAGCGAATAGCGCCCGCGATCGCTGATCGGAGGACCACTACCCCGGAGCGAGTCGGAGTAGCGCGCGAAATGAGCAAGCGTGAGCTGGATCAAGGCACTGACATGCGGCTCCGACGAGCCGGGACTGCGATATCGCCGTTCCGTTCTTCCGCTCAACGGGGATTGAAGCAGGTTCTCCAACAATTCACGGATCGCCGCCTCTTCCTCCTTGGAGCGCTGAAAGCGTCTGTGCTTGGTCATCAACAAGTGGTCCCTCGTCCTGTGTTCCCAAGGCAGGATGAGGGCGGCGCCAAAACGACGTAACGGTAATGAACCGTGTATCTTGTGCTCTGGCTGTGGGAGAGCATGGGCAAACATGCGAATTCGTCCTGCCACCCGCACTTCGCCCGGGTAGGCGAACTCCTGCGCCCTGGTGTAGATTCGCGTCGTCGCGAGTAACTGTAGCTTTCCGCGAGTCACAACACATCGACTACAGCGATACCCGTTCCCGAACTGCAGCAGATAGATCAAACGCGGATTGGGACGCTGTGCTTCCGCTTGATCGATAGGCTCGACGAGTGCCATCGATCCCGGCGGCAGGCTTGTGCCTTGACTATCTTCCGTTCCGACATGGACATAAAACATTCCTGGCCGATGCCATCGTCTGGCGTCCAAAGCCTGAATCGGAAGGGGAGGCTCCCACAGCCGTACCAAGTCACCCAGCATCGCATCGAATTCGAATGCAGCCGCCGGAGCCATTTCCAGAGGAAGGTCTACCAGCCTGTCCCGCTCGAAAGTGTAAGCCTCAATGATATGGGTGCGGCTAGCGTTGCATCGCAGATCAAATTGCCGAATGGCCTCCAGATCGTACCCGAACAGCTCGTGCGCTCCTCCGATGGTTAGCAGGAACGTCTCCGCAATTTCCATCAACGTATGGAGTGTTGGGTGGTCACCGGTTCGGCGCAGATTGGAGATGAGATACTTTGCGACGACATCGCGTCGTTCCGCGGCTAGTTGCTCGCGCTCACTGGTAAGCTCGAGCTGTCGAAACAGGTCTCTGAGGTGCGTGAGCACTTCGATAATCTGTGGGCGCGGAACGTACTGATACACAGCGAACTGCTCCTCCTGAAAATACTCGACATGGGAGTTGCGATATCGCAAACGAAACTACAGCAGATACAAATCATCAGAACACAGATGTTGCTTCTGCGACAGAGACAGATACGCGATGGTCATTCGTTGGGAAACAGCCGGAGCATTCCCCCTTCGGCTCTTTCAGACAAGTGTGCGCTAGCCGTCCCCAATCTGCAAGACAAACAAGTATCCAGTGAATCACTCAATAGAATCGAGTCTCCGGCCATCATGTGCGGAGTCAATGAGAGGGTTCGCGTTCTCGACCTGCGCCAAATGACGGAACCGTTTCTTACGAATGCCGAACTGCTAACCATCAAATGCTGTATCGCAACAAAAGAGAAAATGTCCCCTCTGGACACCCCTGAAGAGAAACTGCTTGTAAAGCGAGAGAGAATCTCAGTGGGCCTGTGTCCTGCCCGCAATGCCGCCCCTGAAATGTGGCGTGCTGCCGCACGCGAATAAGGAAGCCAAGCCTCGCTGAGGGCTTGTCTGGCATTTAGGTTTGTCGAGATTACTTCTGGTTTGCCGACTAATCGTCCATAAGACCCCGAGCCTTCCTGCTCAACTCAATGAGTGACGCAGCCTTCTGGCGATAGGTAACGTTTTGCCCACGGAGATCGGCGAACCGTTGCCGACTTGAACGAAGCCGCTGTGCGGCGGACGCGTTCGCGTGGGGCTGAGCGAACGGTTGTGGGGTTGCGGTAGGTTGAGTCGCAGAGGAGGGTATCTCTGTGACCCATTTACGTCAGCTCATGCTGGAGGAGTTGCAGCGTCGCAACTTCGCCGATACAACCATCCGCTCGTATCTTCACGGTGTCGAACACTTCAGCCGGTACTTCCG
>DATCDL010000114.1:0-5289 GCA_036510715.1 Acidobacteriaceae bacterium | reverse complement strand
TTGACCTTTTTCGCGACTTCTTCGATTGATCGCTTCACCAGTTCTTCACGGACCGTCTCGAATTCGGCTTCCGTCCATCGTCGGTAATCTTGCCGTCCTTTGATTCCGTGCTGAATAATCAAGCGCCAGCACGCTTCCTTCGGGCGCCCGCTGTGGCGCTGAAGACGAACTGCGAGCTGTTCGAGTTTGTGGCCGGAAAGCACTTTGGCCTGAGCAGCCATGGCCATGGCTTCCGCACTCCACTCTGGGGAACGCTCCGGCAATTTGGGAAGAGTTGCCATAGGCGCCTCGATAGCGATCTTCTCAAGGCCAAGAAGGTCATTTTCGAAAGTGGTTGATGTTGCAGCCCTGTCAGAATGGAAGGTTCTCGCTTCTTCCGCCAACTTCTCAACCAGCTAGCGACGGCCATTACTCCTTCGGGGAAGGGAGCGTCGCTCCTGTCGCGTTGAGGATCATTCCGTGCCGCCGAATCCCGTGGGATCTCGTCCTGGTTCCTTGAGATTCTGCAGAAAGGGGCCCTATATCTACTAAAGGCACTCCAGAATGAGTTTTGTGGCAGAGAGGCGGCATTTTCTCCGAAATTGGCCCGAAAGGCTCGTCTATACTACAAGTTAGCTGGTGGTCATTCCCCCCACGCCCACACAAGCGTATGCCGCCAAGAGGTCGTAACTCGAAAGAGCTGACCTGGAGCTGGGCCTATTCGACCGGGCACCCCGCTTCTGATCGGAAGTTGGAGGCCGCTGCTCACGCAGCATGGCCATACGCTTTTCTGTGCGCCTGGACTTACCTCAATGACCACGATGCCGCTGTCGATTTGATGGATCACGCTGTTCATAATGCGTCTCAATACCTTGCCCGCCATAGCGATACCCCGGAACAAAAACTGACTATACGAATCAAGAGCGTCATCCGGCGCCGTGCCAGGCAACTCGCGGCGAAGCGCAGCCGCGAATTGCCGTCTGGGTCGATGCGCGATATGGAGCAGCTTCATGTCGGCCATCCGGAGGCAGAACAGAGAGCCTATGCCAGACAGTTGTTTTCGCGCCTTTCGCCAACCGCACAATCGGTCTTCGACTGGCGCTGGCTCGGATATTCGTGGCGAGAGATCGGAGGAAATCTAGAGATGGACCACAGCGCGGTACGTCGTGCATACTTTCGAGAACTTGGGTTGCTGGTCCGCAGTCTTTCCCCTCCAGGAGATTCCCCAAAATGCGGATGAGTTGGTGTTGGCCCTCGCGCGCCGAGGACCATTTTGAATCATGGCTTGCGCAACGCCACGAGGAGCGCGTACTCGCCGGCGAAACGACTCCTGTCGGTCCCTGTCCTGACGAAACCTTCCTTCGGGATTTGGCTCGAAAGGCCAAGCGGATCGATTTGTCAGACCCGAGAGTCGATCACGCGTCAAACTGCCCCACGTGCGTGAGTCGGCTGCTTTTCTTCCGGCAGGGAAATCGATCGCGTCAGCGGAAGCACGCTTTTGTAGCCGCGGTGGCCCTCTGCGCAGTGATCGCTGCGATCGTCATCACGGTCGCTCGATATGGGATGCACCGGCAACTTCCATCGGCGGAATTGGCCGTTCAATCCGAGACGGTAAACCTGTGGGATGCCGGTACGATCCGAGGCAGCCAGCCGGGTTCTCTGCAATCTGTGTCATTGCCCGCCGCACGGGTCAGGTTGACGATCATCCTCCCGCGGTTCAGCCCCGCGGGCCAATACGCTGTGGCCGTTACGCAGGATCAGAATGGAAATGGCGTTGTTGCCCAGCAAACGGCGCTGGCGACGATCAATGGTGACCACGAATCAGTGTCTGTCGAACTAGACCTGCGAGCGGCCAAGGCGGGAGCATATTTTCTAGCCACAACCCATGAGCAGGATCAGGCGTCTTACTACTATCCTTTGCAAATCAAGTAAATAGCCCTCTACGTCCACTCAATTCCCAACTCCGTATCAATCCAGGAATTTGTCTCTGAAATCGCCTCGAACACTCGATGAATGAGAATCCCAGTTGGCAGCAAATGAGATTCGTGTGTGAGCAATTCAGCAGACGCTGGCCGACATTCGGGGAGTAATCCTCAGAAGAACCTGTAAAGCAAAGAAAATACTGCCGTTATCCAGACTCTTGCACCGCTGCATGCATTGGCTGCGCAATTCTGACTGGAATCAATTTCGTCGCCCGGTAACGATCCGTTTGTCATTCCCCACACGCGGCGGACTCAGTGATAGCGTTTGAATAATGCCGCCCATTAAAACTGTGTTCACAGCCCTTGACCGGGTAGCGATAAATGGTGACGACGAAATCCCACTCGCGGATGGACTTTCACTCGTCAGGCCGAATGACCGGCTTACATCAGGCAGTTGGTCGCACACCGTAAACCAAATGGATGAGGCAGACATAAAAGCAGCAAGTCGCTTTTTGGTCTGTCGCAGCGAAGAGCCTAATGACAAGGACTCCTGGAACGCTGCGCAGAAGCGGGCCTATGACCTGTTGCGCAGCGGCCTAATGGCGTTTCACGTTATCAAGCCAATCAGGACATTCGGTTACATGCACCACGGTTCGAGCGGGGATAGCTTCGGTTTCGACAGCAGCCAGTATGTGCCCACCCATATCTACTACAGGCCCCAGATGCGACCGGGCCAGTGGGCAAGGATGAACGAGTTTGATAACGCAATGCTCGCCCAGATGCCCGCTATGATTACGCGCGTTCGAGCGGCCCTCACTGGACCCGATGTCCCACGCGCAAACGCATTGATGTTTCTTCAGCTCGGCCTTAAAGGTGAGCAACCCTACGTCGCTGGGCTGCTATGGGTCACCGGCCTAGAAGCCATCTTCGACAGTGGCGGAAAAGACAAGTTCAAAAAGAAGCTCTGCGATTGCCTTGGCCCGCAGACGCTCGCGTTCCCCAACTGGCATTCGAAGCCTGACGCACCGACCTACACGGTCGAAGAGGTAGCCATACCGTTATTCATGCTCTGGAACAAGCTCGCGCACGGTGCAGACCTTCGCACAGCAGCGACGGACCCGAAAAACCCGATAGACCTTCTGGCGAGAGTCAATCTGACTCCAGGTTCAACGGCCACAACACAAGCGTTACTTCTGAGCGAGGCGGCCTGCTATCTGCTCTGCCAGGTATTGCAGAAGGTCTTGTGAAAGAGAGCACAGGCATAACGCTTTACATCGATAGAATACTCTTCAGGGGGTTCCAAGGATGAGCGAAGAGCCAGGTGCCTTTTCGAAACCACGTCTGCTTAGTATCAGGAAGCATCTCGAAGCGAAGGGGGGCAAAGAACCGTTCACTACCTTCGCACAGTTCCTCTCACACATCCATGAATCCTCCGCACGATGGCAGCACGATGATTGGAAACGTAGAGAGGACGATGAGGGCGACGTTCTTAACCCCGCCCGGATCGTCGGGCAGGTGTGGTTCCGTGGTCAGAGAAATCCGCAGCATGGTCTCCAGCCCAGTCTCTACCGCGAGGGCACATGGAAGAATCTGTTGAAGCGCGAAAGCAGCCCGCGCCCTGACGACTTTGAAGGCAATTTGTTTTCGGAATTGTTCAACTTGGAGCATGAGCTAAGGATTGATTTCACCAGCTTCGGCCACCTTCTGAATGAAGCCAATCATGCAAAGACACCAATTGATTGGTACTTCCTGATGCAGCATCACGGTCTACCGACGCGCTTGCTCGATTGGACAACAAATGCACTCGCAGCTCTCTTTTTTTGCGCTGGAAGACTATTGTAAGGAGGTCGAGCGCACTACAGTAGGCGGAGAGCAGCCCTCGGCGGTAATCTCGGTGTGGATGATGGACGCCTATTGGCTCGCGGACAGTTTGAGTAGCGATTGGAGCGCACCAATCCTTGCATGGTCTGAGGACGCCGCACGGTATGTTCCTCCTCTGGAGACGCTGGCTGACAAAATGAACGACTCGCAGTCGCTCGTTCCTAGCCACGCAATGCCCATTGAACCACCCGCTATGCACCCGCGAGTCGCATCTCAGGAAGGACGGTTTGTGATATTCGGAAGGGAGCGAGACCTCCTGGACGAGGAGATTCGCCTGGAGCCGCTTGACGATTGCAAGAGGATTGAAGAATTACGGCTGGAGCAAATCAAAATGCAGATCAACGACGTTGACGATCTCATGCAAGACCTCGCGCAACTCGGGGTATCGAGACGCACGCTCTTCCCAGACCTGGCAGGGTTAGCAGATTTCATCCAATGGAAGCATTTCCATAAGGTACGTGGATACAAGTTGTAGTCTGGAACCGCCATGGGAGGGTTTTTTGGCGTCTCGATACGTCGGGATCAATCAAGCCTCAGCGATGCGGCCAGGATCGGTACCGAAATACGCCCATGGCACCGGCAATGTTCGATCCCGGACTCAGCCACGGGATTCCATGGCATTGGCCGACATTTCGGCACCAAAATCTGTTTCGCCCCCAATTGCCATTTGGCGGAAACCTAGATTGAGTTCACACTGAGCGACATGGTGGGAGTCTGGCGATACCCAGACCTCAATACCATTCGTGGACTTGATCGATCCGTTGGGCTAAACTTCTGCCAATGTGCTCAAGTTCGAAACAATCCTAGAGATGAAGCCGTTTCCGGGAACGGTGACGGCCTATGCGCCCGGAACTAAGACGCCATCACCATTTGCCTTTGTCCTAAATATCTCAGAACTGGTGGGCCGCGATGCGGTGGAGATCATTCCCGGGCGCATTATGAGACGCGCCAATGAGGCAGAAATTAAATTCATAAAAGATGCTCGAATCCTCATTTCGGAACTACGCTGGTGGGGGACTTTGGGAAACGCGCAAACCGAAATCAAGCTCAGGCAAATTCTTGAAGCTCCCGGCAAAGCGATGGCGCTATTTCGTCATCGAGTTAGGCGACGAAAGCCGAGAGGTTGAGCTTCTCGAAAGTGCATTAAGCGTTGCCTCCTGCGATCTCGAGGTTGGCTTCATCCTTTCAGTCGCGACTCTCAAAAGCACGGTACTCCCCGTCTGTCTTTATAGCCCGCCCCGCCTATTTCAATCGCTGTCGGCACTGAGCTACGCATATGGGCCCTCCAAAAGATTCACTGAGTCCGACGCAGAATAAGTCCGCAAAATCTATTCGAGGCTAATGGCGCACGACAACAGCATGCTGGTTCTAGGAACTTGTTGAAATAGGTACACGGTGTGCGGCGTTGCACCAGTTCTGTTCGTCTAACAGACATGCGTGGAGACGAGCGGATTCAGGATGGGATGTTCAGCTATGTATCGTTGGAGCAGCGTGTGCCACAGGATCA
>DATCDL010000113.1:0-6246 GCA_036510715.1 Acidobacteriaceae bacterium | reverse complement strand
TCTGGGCGCGAAAGGTGGGCGGCCGATGGTGGAGCGGTATGGGCGATTCATCCTGCTGAATCGCCATGATCTTGATCTTGCGGATCGATTTTTTGCGAAGTTTGGTTCGATTGCGGTGTTGATTGGGCGGATGTTGCCGATCGTTCGCACGTTCATTGCATTCCCTGCGGGGATTGCGAAGATGAACCAGGTGCGGTTTCATATTTATACGTTCATCGGGTCGTGGCCTTGGTGCTTTGTGCTGGCGTACATCGGGATGAAGCTGGGGGATCATTGGGACAGCGATCCCCGGTTCAAGGCGGTGTTTCACCGGTTTCAGCTGGGGGTGGAATTGGTGATCGTGGTGGGGTTTGTGTGGTTCGTGTGGACGCACTGGAAGAATCGCACGGGCGCTGCAAGCGAAGAGAATGTAGCGTAAAGCGCTCGTGGAAGCGGGTTATTTGTAATCCGGTTTCGCAAGAGAGATACTTGTCTGTCCGCACTACGGAAATTTGAACGAATAGGAAGGGTACGTACTGATAATGTCCACAAATAACGCCGCGTCTCCGGATGCAGCGAGCATCAAGCCAGCCACTGGAAAACTTGGAATCATGATGCCCGGTATGGGAGCAGTTGCGACCACACTTATCGCCGGGGTAGAGGCAGTTCGTAGAGGATTTGCCAAACCGATTGGATCGACCACGCAGATGGGAACGATTCGACTTGGAAAGCGTACGGATGATCGCACACCTCTGATCAAGGATTGGGCTCCGATTGCGCAGCTCGATGACCTGGTGTTTACGGGCTGGGATATCTTTGGCGGCAATTTGTACGACGCAGCCAAGACCGCCGGGGTGTTGGACCGCGACCAACTGGAGAGCATGAAGGAGTTCCTGCAGAGCATCGAACCGATGCCGGCGGCGTTCGATCAGCGCTGGGTGAAGCGGCTTTCGCCACAGGTGCAGAAGGTGGGCAAGAACAAGTGCGACCTGGCGAACCAGATTCGCAATGACATTGCGGAGTTCAAGACCCGGACCGACCGCCAGGTGATGATCTGGACGGGATCGACGGAGATTTACATTGAGCCGTCGGCGGTACACCAGACGCTGGAGGCGTTTGAGAAGGGGCTGGTAGAGGACGATGAGAATATTTCTCCTTCGATGCTGTATGCGTGGGCCGCGCTGAAGGAGGGGATTCCGTTTGCGAACGGAGCTCCGAATCTGACGGTCGACATTCCTGCGCTGCAGGAGCTGTCGAAGAAGATGAATGCGCCGATCTGCGGCAAGGACTTCAAGACGGGGCAGACGTTCATTAAGACGATTCTGGCTCCGGGGTTCAAGGCGCGGCAGCTGGGCGTTAGCGGATGGTACTCGACGAATATTTTGGGGAACCGGGACGGCGAAGTGCTGGATGATCCGGACAACTTCAAGACCAAGGAAGTGTCGAAGCTGGGCGTGCTGGAGCATATCTTCCAGCCGGAAAAGAATCCGGACCTGTACGGTAACGTGTTCCACAAGGTAAGGATTAACTATTATCCGCCTCGTGGTGACAACAAAGAGGGTTGGGATAATATCGACATCTTTGGCTGGCTCGGATATCCGATGCAAATCAAGGTGGATTTCCTGTGCAGGGATTCCATTCTGGCGGCTCCGCTGGCGCTGGACCTTTGCTTGTTCATGGACCTTGCGGCACGGACGCCTGCTCTGCGCGGGCTCGGAATTCAGGAGTGGTTGAGCTTCTACTTCAAGGATCCGGACAGCGCGCCGGGAGTGTATCCGGAGCATGATTTGTTTATCCAGCAGATGAAGATGAAGAACACGCTGCGGCACATTATGGGTGAGGATTTGATTACGCACCTGGGCCTGGAATATTACGGCGAGTAATCGAACAGCCCGGGGCTAAAGCCCGAAGTTGTGACCGGTTCTATTGTCTGGGCTAAAGCCCAGACCTAATCCGGAGAGGCCCTGCGACGAGCGTTGCAGGGCTTCTCTGTTTGCGGAGGTCGATGCGATGGGGCAGGGGCTACTGAGCGGTATGGAATTGCAGCGGCAGACGCTGCGGCTTTATGGGGAGCTTATCCGTCGGCGGGAGAGTTGGGCGGGGAAGCTGGTGTTGGCGTGCGGGGCGGGGTCGTCGGGGACGGGGTTGGCGGCGGCGGTGAGTATTGCGGGGGGGACGACGCTGGTGGTGGACCCGGATGGGGCGGGGGTGAAGGCGGTGTTTCGCGGGGGCGGCGTGGACTTTGTGG
The DNA here is from genome assembly GCA_036510715.1 of Acidobacteriaceae bacterium. Lineage (GTDB taxonomy): Bacteria > Acidobacteriota > Terriglobia > Terriglobales > Acidobacteriaceae > Granulicella. The sequence goes on along the minus strand of DATCDL010000113.1, from coordinate 4,019 downwards.
TGAATATGCTGGATGAGGCGCTGCGCGTGTTGAAGAATGAGATTCGGAAGGGTAGGCCGCTGGGCGTGGCGCTGGTGGGCGCTGTGCAGCCGGTGGTTACGGAGATGGTGGAGCGGGGGGTGCTGGCGGACCTGCTTGTTTCGGAGGGTGAAGTAGAGGTGTTGGCAGTGGAGCGGTTGCGCTTGGAGGAGGGTGAGGGGTTGGCGGGGTGGCTGGCAGAGCGGGGGTGGTCGGAGGTGGTGCTGGAGGGGGCTACGTCGACTGCGGTACGGGAGATGGACGCGCGGCTGCTGGCGGTGTTGCCGGAGGGGTTGCGGAGGACGTGGGTGGAGCGGATTGGGCACTATCAGCGGGTGGTCGCTGGCGGGGCGAGGGTGGTGTGGCTGACGGAGGGGGAGCGGGCGGGGTTGGGGTAGGGTGTGGGCGCGGTTGACGGCGAAGAGTGGGCAACGACAGGAGCAAGTGCCAATACAGGGGTCTCTCCACTGCGCTTCGCTTCGGTCGAGACGACGGGGTTTCGGTGGGCGATCTTACTCGTAACCAGAAAGCAGTTGTAATGTAGCTATAATAGCTAGTATAGTGATGTTAGTTGTGTTAGCTAGTTTGCGAGGGTGAAACGATGATTACGATGACTTCTGTGGAAGCTCAAAACCGTTTTGGACAGTTGCTGGATACGGTGCAGCGTGAGGCTGTTGCGATTACCCGGCATGGCCGGCCTACGGCATTTGTGGTGTCGCCGCAAGAGATGGACGAGCTACTGGATTCGCGGCGCAAGCGCGGCAAGGCCGTGGCCGACCTCGAGGCGTGGAGCGCACAGGCCAGGAAACGTGCGACGCCGGGCTCAGCGGCATTGACCGATCAGGATGTGAATCGTCTGGTACATGAGACGCGATGAGCCGTATTGGGCGCGTCGTTATGGACACCAGCACGTTGGTAAGCGCCGCGCTGCGGATCGGGTCCGTACCCCATCAAGCCCTATTGAAAGCTCTGGGTTCCTGTGATGTGTGTGCCAGCCTGGAAACACTGGCGGAGTTGGAGGAGGTACTCGATCGCGATAAATTCGATCGTTATCTTGATCGGGAATCACGACTCAGCTTCATTGCTTTGATGCGTCGGCATATGCATCTATTTGCAGTCCAGGATGCTGACACGGAGGCTGTGGTGCCACCCTGCCGTGACCCAAGGGACACCCGATTTCTGGCTCTGGTGCTGGCAGCCGAGGCCGATGTTCTGGTCAGTAGCGATGAAGACCTGTTGGTATTGCATCCGTGGCGCGGGACAGCGATTGTGACCCCTGCGGAATTTCTCGCCACTGGGTTGTCCCGCTAGATTCTGATCTTTCACAATCAATGGGGCAAGCGCTAAGGCGATTTCTGCGATTTGAATTGCAAGTGAGATTCGTGGTCTAGTTTTGGATCACGTTGAGGATTTCGGGCCAGAGGGCTTTGACGCCGTTGGGGGTTTTGGAGGAGACGGGGAGGACTCGGTCGATGCCGTGGGCTGCCTTGAGTGCGGCGATGGATTTGGTTAGCTGGTTGCCGCCTAGGCGGTCGGACTTGGTGCCTACGACGAGGTAGGGGCGGTGGATGGCCTGGAGGGCGTGGATGAGGAGGGTGTCGCTCTCCTGCGGGGGGATGTTGGTGTCGACCAGGCAGATGCAGAGGGCTAGCTGCTCGCGCTCGCCGATGTAGGGCTCGATGAACTTGGGCCACTCGGCAGAGATGGAGCGGGAGATCTTGGCGTAGCCGTAGCCGGGGAGGTCGGCGAAGATGAGGGAGGGGCGGGCGTTGAATTTGAGCTCGGTGCCCTCGTGGAGGGCGAAGAAGTTGATGGCGCGGGTGCGGCCGGGGGTGGAGGAGACTTTGGCCTCTTTGGAGCCGAGCAGGGTGTTGATGAGCGAAGATTTGCCGACGTTGGAACGGCCGAGGAAGGCGACTTCCGGGGCGTCGAAGGTGCGGGAGACGTCGGGAAAGTGGTCGGGGCTCATGGCGGAGAGCAGAAACTTCGGGATGAAACGCATGGTTTGAGCTTATCGCTAGTGGGAGATGCGTGCATGGGGCTGGGGCGAAGAGCGTAGGATTGGGGGTGAGTCCGCTACTTGCGCAGATACGATCTGGCGCATCGCTGAGGAGGATTCGATGGGGAAGGTACGTGGGTGCGGTGGGTGCGTCAGCGGGGTGCTGGCGGTTGCTGCGCTGCTGCTTGGCGTGGCGGGAGCGGTGGCACAGGGAGTGGCGATGCCCTTGTTGCCAACCAGCGTTGCGTATGACGCGGCGGGGAATCTTTATTTTGCGGATACGAATCGGCAGGAGGTGTTTGAGTCGTCGCTGGCGGGTGCGCTGACGGTGGTGGCGGGCAATGGGGTGCAGGGGTTTGGTGGGGATGGTGGACCGGCGAATGGGGCGGAGCTGAACTCGCCGCAGGGGGTTGCCGTGGCGGCGAATGGGACGCTGTATATCGCGGACACGGGGAACAACCGGATTCGGGCGGTGTGGGGCGGGGTGATGACGACGTTTGCGGGTAATGGGAGCGCGGGATTTGGCGGCGATGGGGGAGCTGCGGCGAGTGCGGCGTTTCGTGGACCGAATGCGCTGGCGATCGATGCGAGTGGGGCGCTGCTGGTTTGCGATGCGGGCAATGAACGGGTGCGGCGGATCAGTGGTGGCATGATTTCGACGATTGTGGGAGATGGGGTGCAGGGCTTCGCGGGCGATGGTGGAGCGGCGACGGCGGCGGAGATCGATACGCCGATGGGGTTGGCCGTGGGGGGCGATGGGCGGATTTTTGTCGCGGACTCGCACAACGAACGGATTCGAGTGGTGGGGACGGATGGGACGATTTCGACGTTTGCGGGGAACGGGGTGCAGGGGTTTGCGGGGGATGGTGGAGCAGCGACGGCGGCGAAGCTTTCGCTGCCGCGCGGGCTGCTGGTAACGGCGGGCGGGGCTGTGATCTTTGCGGATTCGAATAATCAGCGGATACGGAGCGTGGATGCTGGTGGGATGATTTCGACGATTGTGGGGAGTGGGGTGCAGGGCGGTGCGAATGATGGAGGGCTGGCGAGTGCGGCGGGATTGAATACACCGCGGGGTGTGGCGATGTCGATGTATGGTGCGCCGGTGTATGCGGATGCGCTGAATCACCTGGTGCGGGAGAGTGTGGCGAATGGGAATGTGTATGTGCCGGCGGGGCTGGCGCCGGCGAGGGTGTCGGTGGTGACGCTGGGGGTGAATGCGAGTGGGACCGCAGGGCAGGTGAGTGCGGTCGTGAGTGTGACGGGGCCGGTGGGGACTCCGCAGGGAGCGGTGGAGTTGTTCGATGGACAGACGCTGGTGGCGCAGACGACGCTGGTGGGTGGAGCTGCGACGGTTGCTCCGCTTGCGCTCGCGAATGGAACGCACTCGATGAGCGTGGGGTACATGGGGGATGGCGTGAATCCGGCGTCGACGAGTGGAACGGTGAGCACGACGGTGGGGTCGGCGATGGTGACGGCCATGGCGAATGCGCAGAGCGTGGAGTATGGCGTGGGGATTCCGGTGCTGACGGGAACGCTGAGCGGCGTGCTGGCGCAGGATGTGGACAAGGTAACGGCGGTGTTTACGACGACGGCGGGGATGCTTTCGGCGCCGGGGAGTTATCCGATTGTGGCGACGCTGACGGGGCCGGCGAGCGCGAACTATAGCGTGGTGATGGGCGCGGGGTCGGGCTCGGTGTTGATCTCGCAGGCTGCGAGCGTGACGGTGGAGCAGCCGCTGGCGCAGGGGTCGTATGCCGGGCTGCCACTGGTGCTGACGGCGGAAGTGAGCTCGACGACGCAGGGAGCGCCGACGGGCGTGGTGCAGTTTTTCGATGGGAGCACGGTGGTGGCCACGGGTACGGTGGTGAATGGTGTGGCGACGGGAACGTATCTTGCACCGGGGGCGGGAACGCACTCGATTGTGGCGAGCTATGGACGAGATGCGGATTTTGTGGCGAGCTCGTCGATGGTGCAGACGGCGAGTGTGGGGGTGATGCCGAAC
>DATCDL010000112.1:0-10851 GCA_036510715.1 Acidobacteriaceae bacterium | reverse complement strand
CCCGCCGATGATGACGTCCCGCAGAACGGTGCCTACCCCGGCGTCTCCTGGTTCCATCGCCGCATCAACATCCCCGCCGAACTCCGCGGCAAGAGCATCTTCCTCCATGTTCGTGGCGCCCACCTGCGCGCCGAGGTCTACCTCAACCAGAAGCTCGTCGGCTACTCCATTATGGAAGAGCTACCGTTCGAGTGTGACTGCAGCGCCGCCGCACGCCCCGGCGGAGAAAACCATCTCGCCATCCGCATTACGAATCCCTTTGGCCGCTTCGACTGGGTCGACGGCCTCAATGCCAAATGGGGCAAGGTCTCGCTCTACCGCTCCCACGGCTTTGGCGCACTTGATCGCGGTATCACGTTGAGCGCGCATTCGCCAGAACTTCGAATCGCAGACGTCTACGCACTCAACACTCCAGAGCCTTCAACCGTACTCGCTTGCGTCATCGTCGAAGGCTTGCTACACGGCGTAACGAACTTCCATTGGTCTGTGACAGATCCGCGCAACGGCGCGACCGTCGCGCATGGGGGCCTCAAGATGAGCCGCGGCGCGGATGCGATCGATCCCCACATGACCTTAAAGGGGTTGGTAGCCGTCGGCGCAAGCGGGTTCTTCACGGATTCGGGGCTGGCGAACCAGTTCAAGATCACTGTGCCGTCAGCGAAGCTATGGAAGATAGATGAGCCCTACCTCTACAACCTAAATATTCGTGTGATATCCGGAGGAGCTTCAGACACCCGCACCATCGCGTTCGGTTTCCGCTCCTTCACTGTCGACGGCATCGACGCCAACAATCCCAGTTCCAACGCCGTCTTCCGCCTCAACGGCAAGCGCACCAAGATTTACACTGCGATCTCCTGGGGCTACTGGGGACTCAATGGCATGTTCCCCATCCCCGAACTCGCCGAGAAAGAGGTCCGGTCCGCACAGGCGCTCGGCCTCAACTGCCTCAACTTCCATCGCAATCTCGCCAAAGAAGACGTCCTCCGCTGGCACGACCGCCTTGGCGTCCTTCGCTACATGGAGCCGGGGGCCGGCAAGATGGCCATTGGCAAGATGCCAGCGCATGCCGACGCCGGCGCACACAGCGTTGTTATGCAAAAACCCGCCAGCGAAGCCGACAAGTTCGCACAGCGCTACATGTTCGTCAAGTGCGTCGAAATGGTCAAAGCTTTTCGCTCGCACCCTTGCGTCTTCGAATACTGCCTGCAGAACGAGCTCGGCGCCGACCTCAAGAATCCCGCCACGCTCGCCGTCCTCAAAGCGATGCACGACGAAGACCCTTCGCGCTGCGTCGTTCTCAACGACGGCTTCGTCGCCCGCGGCGCCGCACAGGCGTGGTACGGACCTTGGGATGAAGATCTCAAAGAGGGTAAACTCCATCGCAGCGACGAAGAGAAATGGGGCGACTGGTGGAACAACCATCAGGGCGCCGGCGATCAGTGGTACGACGAGTTCTACAAATCGCCCACCGACTACACCTACGACATCAACCTCCGCAACGTCCTCACCGAGTACGGCGAGATGGAAGGCTGCGCGCGCCCCGACATCCACGGCCTCATGGTCCACCAGATCACCGAGACCTACAAAAAATACGGCGGCACCAGCTATGACCTCCTCGATCACAAAGAGATCATCGCCGGCTACAACCGCTTCCTCGACAAGTGGGGCTTCCGCAAATCATTCCCCACACCAGACCACGTCTTCCGTGCGGTCGGCCGTACCTGCTACGAGGCATGGCAGAACTACATGGAGAACGCGCGCATCAATGACGCGCTCGACTTCGCCGCCATCTCCGGCTGGGAGTCCACCGCCATCGAGAACCACTCCGGCATCGTCGACAACCTGCGCAACTTCAAATCTGACCCACACCTCATCGGCGACACACTCCAGCCCATCCGTCCCTGCGCCAAGCAGCGCGCGCTTTCTATCGAGCTCGGGAAGCCCGCAACCTTCGATCTCTTCCTCTTCAACGACTCATGCGAGCCCACCGCGGGCACACTCACCTTTTCAATGATCACGCCCCGCAACAAACGCATCGAGCTCAAAAAGCTTCCCGCACCCACCGATCAAACGCCCGATCAATTCAGCTATCTGCTCCAAGAAGCCTTCACTACTCCGCCGCTCACCGAAGAAGGTCTCTACCGCTTCAAGTTCTCGCTCTCGTCCGCACCACTCGCAACACAGACCAAAGAACTTTGGGTCGCCGCCCGCGCCAGCGTTCCCTTTGTAAATAAGAACCTCCGAAACCAGATAGGCGAAGGCGAGATGGCAATTGGGGTTTCCGGCATCACACCCCAGCTACGGGAACAGTTGGAAGCGATCAAGGACGCCAAGGTGTCCGATTTCGATCCCGCCAAGCACTACGACCTCATCGTCTCCTCCGGCATCACCTCGCACACGCATGCCGAAGGCACGATCGGTGAGACCACCGGCCTCGGAGACGCTGTGCCGACCAAGCCCGGCCACATACCCGAGCCCGGCGAGGCACCGCAGATCATCGCTCTCGGCCACCTGCAAACCGGTATTCTCGACGCCGTGCGCGCAGGCACCTCACTCCTCGCAATTCCCCAGACTGACACGCTCTCTGACGGTGTTGCAAAGGAACTCGCCGCCGCCGGAGCCTTCATCTACCACGGCGTTGTCGGGGACTTCCGCGCTCCGTGGATGGGCAACTGGTATTTTGCGCGTGAGCATCGCCTCTTCGCCGGCATGCCCGCCAACCAGGCTATGGGTGGTTTTTATCAGGTGTCCGGACGACAGTCTAACGGTCTGCTCATTGAGCGCGCAGATAATAGCGCGGAGATCGAAGTGATTGTGGGATATTCCCGCGATCACGACCGCAAGGTCGGTGCCGGTACATTCTCGACTCACCTTGGCAAAGGGAAGGTGCTGTTCCATCGCGTCCCAGCGATGCACCCTGTAATGCAACAGCGGTTCCTAGCCAACGCGTTGGCTTTGCTCACGATCTGAAGCTTTCGCTCTTGTTTGTCGCCCGGTACAGAAAGGGCGCAATTAATTTTAGAGGTGTAAATGCGTTTAGTGACGATTCTGATTTTCTTTGTTCTCTCCTACAGCACCCGGTCTGCCGCGGCCCAGACCAAGGTGGGAGATGTTCGATCCCTGGACCGAGATGGCAGAGCAACGTCCGCGGAACGGGCCACGGCCGGCATTGGTACGCCCGTCACGCCTTTGGCGCCAGCGGCCGAGCTTACTGCAGCGCAGCAACGCAAGCGGCTACGGATGTGGCGCAACGAGATTAGAAAGGCGCTGTTTGTGCCTTCTATTCTGCCCAGCCTCGACTCAAAGATCTGGTCAACCTTTTCGCCGATGCCCGGCGTCCGTGTGGACCGAGTCACCTATTCCACGGCAGACGGCATGCTCGTCCCAGCGATCGTCTATTACCCCGACCCGGCGGCCCTGAATTCAAAGCTTGGTACTGCCAACGTCCACAAAAGAATCCCTGGAATTGTGATCGTCAACGGCCACGGCGGCGATAAGTTCAGCTGGTACGCGATGTACAGCGGGATGCTGTTCGCGAAGGCGGGCGCAATGGTGGTTACGTACGATCCCATCGGCGAGGGCGAGCGCAATCGCGATAGAGCTTCTCGGACAGGGGTGCATGATGCCTGGGTGAGCCCTCCAGAGGGACTTCCGCGGACGGATTGGGGACAGCGGCTCGCAGGCTTAATGCAGGTTGATGTTATGCAAGCGGTCAGCTACCTCCGCTCTCGACCTGAGGTCGACCCTGACCGTATCGGAGTTGCGGGGTACTCGATGGGTGGTTTCATCGTTGGCCTGACAGGAGCAATCGATACCCGCATTCACGCTGTACTCATCAGTGGGGGCGGCGTATACGATGGACCGGGCGGCTATTTCGATTCCAACCCGCTGCCCTGCCAGATGCCGCCGTATAAGGCACTCCTCCCGTTGGGTGACCGAGGAGCGGTGCTGTATGCACTTAATGCGGAGCGGGGACCACTGCTTGTGATGAACGGATCGGATGATACGGTCATGGACATCGAACACCATCCAAAGGTATGGTTCGACGCAGAGCGTCGGCGTGCGCTGGCGCTGGTTGGGCCGCAATCTCCGGCCGCGCAGAATATGTTCACAACGGTCGTCTATCCGGGAATCAGTCACCGACCGTCCTGGGTGGATCGCGATGGGGTCGCATGGCTCAACCGGCAACTTCACTTTGCGTTGTGGGATGACAGGATTATCTCGATCGAGCCAACCACGCATGTAGGCCAGTGGGTGAAGGAGAACAACGTCTATTTAGCACCAAACTACGCGCGCGAGGATCGCGAGGCGGGCATCGAAGCTCTAGGCACTGGATTTCCCGCAATCCGGCGCAAGGATCTCATGGTATTACCTGATTCGGTTTGGCGTCGGGAGGAACATCGCTTGACCTACCAAGCCTGGGCTGCGAAGACCATGCTTACGGAACAGGCTGCTTCGCGGCAGGCTTCTGTCAACCACTAACCTGAAGCGTTCGAGCGAGCATGCCCGGGCAGAAAGAGTTATAGCCGTAGAACGACAACGTGAGGTCCTTGAAAAATTTAGAACGATCTTTCAGAACGTTTGCGCGTATATCCGTACGATTCGGGACACGCTTGATCTCCCTTTTGTGCGACGCCAGGTATGCATTTCGGTTGACGTTTACAGGCCAATGCATTCATCCAACATGAGTTATCCTCACCAAGGACGGATCGGTGCTGAAAAACGCCATTGTGTCAGGGAGCATCACAGAAACCTCCCCGGGACCCCAGGCACGGGATTCCAGTCGCAATGCCGACATTGTCGTTACCTATCCGTGGCCTCGGCCCTCGCATTGGGCGGACTACAGAACAGCCTTTCCAGAGACCGGTTTTTCCTCATATTCCATCAGAAACTCACGCATTGCGATTGCAATCTCCTGCAAGTGAGTCTCAAGCGCGAAATGTCCCGTGGGCAGGAATTTGACAGTAGCGCTTGGGATGTCTTTCATGAACGCTTCTGCTCCTGCAGGGATGAAGTATGGATCGAACTTGCCCCACACTGCGAGGAGTGGAGGTTTCGCGGTTCGAAAGTACTCCTGAAACTTGGGGTACATTTTCACATTGTTGGCATAGTCCAGGAACAGATCGAGCTGTATATCGACGTTCCCGGGACGCGCCAATAATGCGGCGTCCAGGGTGTAGCCTTCGGGTTTGATCAGGCCAGGATCCTGAATTCCGACTGAATATTCGTGACGCATTCCTTCGAGCGTGAGACCGGCGCGAATGGCATTACGATGTTCCAAGGTAGGCTCTCGCCAGTAGCGTTGAATCGGCTGCCACGCATCGCCCAGACCTTCTTCATAGGCGTTGCCATTCTGAGACACGATGGCGGTTAAGCGCTCGGGGGCCATCAACGCCAGGCGGAAGCCAGTAGGCGCTCCGTAATCAAAAACGTACATCGCATAGCGGGTAAGTTTGAGCGCCTGAGTAAAAGCGAAAATCGTCTTTGCCAGGGCATCGAAGGTGTATTTATAGCCGCGCTCCTCGGGAACCTCAGTAAAGCCGAAGCCTGGCAGGTCTGGAGCGATCACACGATAGCGGTCGGCAAGACGTGGAATCAGCTCTCGATACGTCATGCGCCACACTTGCCGGCACGGACGAGAACAGAACCATCAGACCTTCCGCCAGCGTCGGGTGCGCCAAGATGGCATCCCGAAGTGCAGTATAAGGTAGGCTGGCAGTCATGACGAACTGTACGGCAGACATGGTCTCTCCGCCATCCACCCCGAAGACCGTGAAGCCGAGGATGCAATCATCCTACGCAACCAGGGCTTTCATGAAGCCGCGGGTCTCGGAAAGCGTTCGCGTTCGCAGAACGGCGGCCATCGCAACGCGGTGAATGATCGGATCGGGTTGGAACCGGACCGGCCGGAATCTTCGTAGATTCCATCCCGCTGGCCGACATTCCATTACTAATCCCGTCTCGACGAGTGAACTGGCGATTTGGCACTTATGGAGACCGTGGTATGCCCGCTTGGCCTATCCGGCTTTCTGCCCAGGCTTCAGCCCAGACACAAAGCCCCGGAAGATTCTTAACTGAATGAGATCGAGCACTCAGGATTGCCAACATCTTATTGCCCACTGCAAGCCTTGCGAATTTTCTTCGCCATGGCGCCAAGCTGTTCCTGAGTAGAAAACCCGCCGTCGTTTGCCAGAAGCACGACCCCGATCTTTGATTCTGGATAAAGCACGAGCTGGCTAGCCATTCCAAACGCCCCGCCACTCTCCCAGAGTTTCCGTTCGCCACCCTCTTGGGTCATGTACCAGACCATACCCTCCTGGACATGGTCGCCATTGCCGAAGATCGCTGAATGGGATTGTCTGATGACCGGATCGCTCTCATCCAGCTGCCAACGAATGTACCGCACCATATCGTCGGCATCTGAATACAGCCCTCCGGCTGCGCCAGCATTGAAAAGATGGTAAGGCATCGGTTTGCCGCTCGGACTATACCCCTGCACCAGGAGCCGTTCGTTATGCGGGGACACTGCGAGGCCGGTTCGCTTCATTCCGAGCGGATCCAGTATTTGCGTCGTAAGCAGCTGTTCGAGAGACTGGCGATACACGTGTTGAAGCCCAAAGCCGATCAGCTTGATGCCAAAGTTTGAATAGACAAACTCGCTTCCGGGCTCGCTACGCAACTCGACCTGGTGCAGCGCTCGCAAATAAGCCGCGTCATCGTATGTCTTTTCCAACTCGATCAGCTGAAACGGCAAAGTATCGAAGTTTGGATTCTTAAAGAGTGCATCCGTGTCCGGAACATTCTTCGGGAGGCCTGCCCGGTGGGCTGCAAGCAACCTGAGGGTGATGAACTTTCCATTTTTCTCCAGATTCGGATACGGCTCACTCAGATAAGCCCTGAAATCACCGTCAAGCGTCATTTTCCCATCGAGCAGAGCCCTGCTTGCGAGAGCTCCTGTGAACGTCTTGGTGATCGATGCAATTTCATAAATGCTCTTTTGGTCCGGCAGACGAGGCACCGATTTATTCGTCGTCCCATAGTTATAGAAGACAGTCTTGCCACCGTCGTAAATCCCAATCGAGAGTCCTACATGTCCGCCCTCAGCAAAGAATTCGCCGGCAGCTTTGTCTACAGCTTTGTCGGAGGCCGATCGCTTCGGGTTGTCTGACGGCAATTGCCCAAAGAACGGACGAGCCGTCAACACCGCTGCCAGCACCCAGGTAGTCAGGAACAGATGGATAATGCGCGTTGCCATGAGTCGTGGAAGTTTTCCTCCGAACTGAGCGATCACACCAACGACCCTCCAAACAGACTTCTATTCCGATATACGTTGCGGACGAGCGGAGAGGATGCAGAATCTTCCTATCTTTAGCCTTTTTTTGAGCTGAGTTTCGCCCCTACAATCGCTATGGATAAACAAACTGATCCTCAGTTCGTTGACCTTTCCCGGCATGAGCTTCTCATTGAATTGCGGCGAAGTATGAGAGTACACTCAACTTTGAATTTTTTGAGGAGTCGGGACTGATTCGAACTCTCTGGAATCCACACTCTCTTTCCTCTAAGATTTACTTCGCGCCTTCGGGAGAGCCAATTTGCGATCCATTTTCGTCAATTATCGAAGAACTGACTCGGAGGGTGAAGCTGGCCGCCTCTTGGATGATCTGACTTTGCGCTTCGGTTCTGACTCTGTATTTATGGACGTGTCGGCGATTGAGCCTGGGCGAGACTTCAGGAAGGCGATCGATCAAAGCGTGGCGACCTGCAGCGTACTCCTCGCAATGATCGGACAGGAATGGCTGGATTCGAGGGATTCACGGGGAAACCGGCGCCTTGACGATGCCAACGATTTTGTGCGGATCGAGTTGGCTTCGGCCCTTCGGCGCGATATCCCGGTGGTGCCGGTGCTGGTGCGGGGAGCGAAGATGCCACACGTGGAAGAGCTTCCCGACGACTTGAAGGAACTGGCCTATAGAAACGCGGTGGAGTTGACGCATGCGCGCTGGAAGTCGGACGTGCAGATACTTCTCCAGGCACTACGCCCTCATCTCGACGCAGAGCGTTTAGATACGCCTATAGAGCGCCAAGTTGATAAACAAAAGGGTCTAGATGCACAAGTGAGGGAGGCTTCCAGGGAACAAGCGTCTCGAAGCGAGCTCGATCCAGAAGCGGCTGTCCCAAAGATTGATGTGAAGACGATTGAACGTGTAAGTAATGAATTGGCGACGTATATTGGTCCAATCTCTGAGGTCGTCGCTAAGCGAGCAGCAAAGCGGTGTTCCTCCGTTGAGGACTTTTACGAAATCGCGGCGCGGGAGATAGAAACTGAGGCACATCGCGTAAAGTTCATCCGATCTTGTCGGAGTTAGCGGCGGTGGCATCTCAACGACTATTCCTCGTCAAACATCCGAAGAGCCTTAGCAAGGCTAACCTGCATCCGGTTAAAGGATGATGCAACAGTCGCAATTTCGTCTCTTCCTCTGACGTTGATCGGAGGTACGTTCTTTTCACCGCGACTAATGCGGTCGGCGGTATCGGAGACGATCTTGAGTGGCCGGATGACGAACCAGTAGACGCCTAAATCGAGAGCCAGGATAGCAAGAATCATCGTAAGGCCGAGGAACAACAGCAGCCGGTGGTATGCGCGGTTGGCGATCCCTACGGGAACAGCCATCGGCACGGAAACGATTTGGGCGCCGATGATCTCATCCTTCCTCCATCCGAATCCATTTCCGGAGCCGTACTCCGCGATCATTGCACGAGGAGCGGCAGATGGAATGCCGTGGCACTCAAGACATTCCTGTTTTGCCTTGATGGGATTCGCGATATAAAGCGATGGTCCGGACGAAGTTGGACGCACATTTATGATCTGGGACATGGCGGGATGGTCGCGAAGCTCGTGAATGATATCGGATTCCCAGTCTGAGGCACGATCTTCGAGGTTCGTAGGATTGAGGGCGGCTTCCTTGTACGTGTAATTCATGTACGTGGGGTTGTCCATACGGAGATTATTGAAGGTGGTTGTAGCTCCGTAGAAAGGAATTGTTTCAGCGAGAAAGTGCACACGATGCCTGGGATTTTGCTGAAGCAGCGGGGACAGATCATTCGCGGTGTAGTCGCGCACAGACTTGGCGCTCGCCATCATCAATTGCGCTTGCTGGAGCACTTCACGGCGTGCATTTTCGATGAGGAACGAGTAAGAGAGCTGTGCGATCAAGAAACCACCTGCTCCAAAAACCACGAGCATGATCAGGTTGAATTTGGCCATGAGCCTCATAAATACCCACTTCCACACTGCTTGTATTCTGATTGCGGCAACTGGGCCAGCAACCACCGCACCGTTATAGCACCAAGCGAAGAGAATGAGACAGCTTTCTCTCAGAAGCAGCGGGTTCCTATCTCCGTGGTTAGAACTGCACGCACATAGAGGCCGGTCCATGTGGCTACTTATGTCCGGAGTTCGCACGCTGGAAAGGAGCCCCCTGGCCCACATCCCATGTATATTTCAGGGGGTGCATAGAGGAGGACAGTGATGGTTGAGAAAGTACAGTCAGAATTGGACAAAGACCCAATCACTGCCCGACTTGAAGACCAGATCGAGTGGTATGACCGAAAGAGTCGATCGGCACAACACATCTTCAAGCGCATCAAAATAGTGGAAATCCTTGCGGCTGCGATGATCCCGCTCCTTGCAGGCCGGAGCTTTCCCCATGACAAGCTGGTAACCGCGGGTCTCGGCGTCCTGATCACCATCCTGGAGGGAATTCTTCATCTGAACCAGTACCAACAATTGTGGAGTACCTATCGCTCCACCTGCGAAGCGCTCAAACACGAGAAGTACGCTTACCTGGGCAAAGCCGGCCCGTACACCAGCGCAGCCGACCCACATGTGTTGCTCGCCGAAAGAGTCGAGTCGCTTGTTTCACAGGAACACGCACAATGGAGCGCGATTCAGCAACCGACAGGGAAAGCACCCAACGCCAGCGCGTCATGAGTATGCACGAAAGGTGTGTGTATCAGCAAAAACGTGATTGAGGCGGACACTGCTTCTCCGCCCCACGGCCCTTCCGGCCATGGGCCTGAGGATGGCGATTGATCATCAGGGAAGTTGAGATGATGATGAGGGCTCGTGAGTGTCTGACCTCACCAGACGTGGCTCGCTGTGTGTTGCTGAGTTTTGAACGTCGAGGCGAGCGCTGGTTTTGTGACTTCTATGAAGCATCAGGAACTGCGAAGGTTCGCAAAACGCTCTCCTATCGTTCCAGCAGCAAAGTCGTTTCGCTTGCTACACGAGGCGGAGCGTTCATGAAACAGAGTGACCGCTCACGCCTGTATCAAGGAATTCAAATTGGTCACGGCCGCATCCCGCTGAACCTCACCTCTGATCAGTACGAGAAGCTGATTGCTGCGTAGAGGAGGCCGCGCTCAAGTCCTTAAAAACCAAACACAGCGATCCTACGTGCAAGTTCGGGATCCCTTCACAGGGATCTCCCGCTTTTGTGCGTCGGAGCGTCAATCAACCGCCCAACCGCTCACGCCATGATGCCTAGAAGGGGGAAACCTAGGCAAGTCTAGGCACAAACTTGGGAACAAGGAAGATAACCATCCAGCAAACCATTGATTCGATGCGGCTTAAGTATGGTGCCGGGAGGGGGAATCGAACCTTGGAAGCTATTCATAATAAGCAAGTTATTGATTCTACATTTGACAGAATCGCTCAAATCGGCAGAATCGATAGCCTTAGGCACAACGTGGGCACAATCGTTTCCTAAATTGCCTAGACGGATCCACTACGGCGGCGCGAAGTTCTAGAGTGAACCCTGATACAGGGTCGGTGCGACTCAAGTGAATAGG
>DATCDL010000111.1:0-9100 GCA_036510715.1 Acidobacteriaceae bacterium | reverse complement strand
AGGATTGTGATCCGAAGCGATTCTGACTTCGAGGCGCGAGGAACGGTAGAGATCTGAGGTCTCAGTCTGTTCATGGTTCCACTTCGCGGTGGAGGGAGTGTCGACGAAACCATAGCCCGGGGCTGAGAGCGCGTTGTCCTTTTGCAGACTCAGCGTGACGCGGACAATGTTGTCCGCGTACGGCTCGACCACGATGGTACTGCCGCCCCGGTTCAGTACCAATTGATTGTCTTGCTGAGCGGAGGCTGCATGGGGGAATACGGACATCGCCAACGCTGCTAAACAAATTGCAAGGAGGGCTTTCGACACTTGGTTTACTCCTGCACCCGGGATTGATTGCTGTGATTCACTCGACTGAGCGGCCGTAGTGGCCGGCTGATCCGGAATGGATTTACCAAGTAAGACGGGGAGAAAGAGTGGCCTCAACATGCTTGCGTTGCGAGCATGCTGCGATCCATTCTTTCTCCCCGCAGTAGTTAGAAGCTGGCGCGGATGTGCAGTTGAAGACTGCGCGGAGGCAACTGATTTGTTGTCTTACCAAACGAGCCACTGGATAGGTCTGAACTCACCGAGGTGAGATTGCTGCGGTTGAACAGGTTGAACGTCTCGCCCTTCAATTCGATTTTCATCCTCTCCCCAAAGAACCAGGGAGTCGTGAAGTATTTTTCAAAGGTGAAGTCGACGTTGTTGTAGCCGGGTCCATCGAAGGTATTTCGGCCGAGGTTGCCTTCGGTGCCGAGCGTTGGTACGGGAAAGTCGGAGGCGGAGAAGATGCCGGCGAGATAGTCAGCCTTCTTCTTGCTGTTCAGGTGGTTGCCGAATGCGGGCGTGTTTGGCACGTCATAATTCGATCCGTCCGCGTTGTAGTCACCACCCTTGTTCCCGATGAGTTGGCCGGTGGAGTTGAAGACGGGACTGAAACCCGCGGAGGTGTGGACGGAGAAGGGGAGACCGGTCTGAACGATCCAGACGCCTCCAAATTGCCATCCGCCAAAGACATTGCGCTCGAGCGCGGTGCGATAGTGGTTTGGCACCATCCACGTTCCGTCTGCTGAGAACTGTTGATGGATGTCGAAGTCAGACCGGCCGCGCTGTGGTTTGAGGTTGCCATTCTCGATGACGCTATCGAGGAATTGCGTAGCCTCGCCTCCATCCAGTGAGCCCGAGGTGCTGAAGGTATCAAGCGCCTTGCCGATCGTATAGATACCGCGTAGTGCGAGACCATGCGAAAGCCGGCGTTGCACCAGCGCACTGCCGTAGTTGCCGATGGAATTGGCGTCGGAGGTTGCGTAGTTGATGTCGCCGAAGTTGGGGTTGAGGCGAGTCAGAGCTCCATTGTTCTGGATGAGATCGCCAGCGAACCGGTTGATGTCCTGATTGAAAACTGGTAGATGATGGGCAGCGGATGCGGAATAATTCAACTCCGATACGAGGTGCCAGGGCAGTTCCTGTTGCACGCTGAGGGTCCAGTCTTCGACCTGCGTGAGTTTGTAGTTGGGAGAGTAGCCGCCGAGATTCGCTCGCTGGCCGACAACGCCTCCACTCGCATTCAGGATGACATTGCTGGTGTCCACCACAGGGCAGGCTTCGGTAAAGCCAGTAGGAGCAGCGCACAGCTGGAAGTCAGGAGTCGTGCCGGATTGCACGTTGAGCGAAGGTGTGAAGAAGTTGGGCAGATTGCCTGACGTGATGTCGGTGATGTGAATGTAGGGAGGCTGATCGGAGAAGAGACCGAAACCGCCACGAACGACGGTCTTACCCTTTCCGAAGATGTCCCATGAGAAACCAACGCGGGGGTTGATGCCCCAGAGGCTATGGTCGAGGACGTGGCTGGTCTTCGCCAGACTCGTGACGCCATCCGCGATCTGGGCATTCATCGTGGGTCCCTGCCCCAGGGTAAAGTTGGTCAGTTGCGGAGACTGGATCGAGAAGAAATTGGCCATGGAGTCGTACCGGATGCCCATGTTTACGGTGAGTGTGGGACGGACCTTCCAATCGTCCTGAATGTAGATTCCGGTGTAGAGTGCGCGGTAACGCCGGTTATAGGGGGCTTCCAGGTGAGTTACGAGGTTTACCGGTGTCGCGCTTTCGCTGACGGCCTTGTCCTGGATGAAATCAAGCAGGTTATTGAAGTTATAGGTGGGGCGGTCGAAGGCACCGTCCTGGGAATCCGCCTCGCGGATATTGAATTGGTCGAAACCGAACTTGAGAGTGTGCGTCTTGATGGTTGCGGTCATGACGTCACGCCAGCCGATTGTGGTTTGGGTGAAGTTTCCTGGACCCCAATTGGAAAACCCTTGCAGTCCCGTCACGTTGATATAGGGAATAGCCTCCGTCGGAGTCGGCAGATTCGCACCGTAAGGACGGATGATATTGAGTCCGCCTTCGTTGAACAGGCGCGGAGAAAAAGTGTGGGTCCAATCAAGGCTTGCGAAGTCTGAGCTGTTGGCTTGCGGGATGTTCAACGCAGGACGAGGCGTTGCGCCCTCTGCGGTATCGTAGGTCCGAATTCCTGTGAGGTAGACGCGATCTTTCTCGCCGGGATAGTAATCGACACGAGCGTCCCACTGGTAGCCATTCTTCGGCACGGAGAAGCTGATGTTGGCCAAGCCAACTGCATTCAAATCGCCGGGGATACCCGCTGGCGGGGCGAAGTATCCAGGATTCTTGGCCTCAACCTGGCTCACAGTCTGAATACCGGAAGTGGGGAAGCTCTGAGGTGGAGCGACTGTTAGGACCTGGCCGGCAACACTGTTCGGGAGATTCGCCTTGACCCAGTTATCGAGGTCTTGAGTCTCTACGGTGTACTGTCCAGCGCTGGTTGCACTGGATCGCAGGACGTCAATCGCTCCGAAGAAGAAGAGCTTGTTCTTGATGATGGGGCCGCCGAACGTGGCGCCCATTTCATTGCGCTGGAACGTTGGGACGGATGATTCGAAGTGCGTGAGGCCAGTCAACGAATTGTTGGTGAAGTAGTAGTCCATCGTTCCGTGGAATTTATTTGTACCTGAGTTGGTATAGACGTCGACGGTTGCGCCGCCGTTTCTCCCCTTCTGGGCATCAAAGTCGTTCGTCCGAATGTCCATGGACTGGACGATCTCGGGGTTGGGGGAGATGGAGGTTCCACCACCACGGGACGGAGTATTTGTGTAGGCACCATCAATCTGAAAGCCATTCTGTTCCTGACGCAAGCCGGCGGCATTGATGTTGATAGCGTACTCATTGGTGTAGTTGTCGCCGGAGGTAACGGCGCTTCCGGTCATTCCGGGAGTGAGAGCAGAGAGGCCGTAGACGTTCTGGCCAGGAAGAGGAGTCTGCTGCACGGTCTCTTGTGCGATGACAGCTCCGGTGGTTGCGGACTCAGTGTTCAGCGCCAGCGCAGAGGCGGAAACTGTGACGTCGGTAGCGACAGAGCCGATTTCGAGTGAAGGGGTAACAGTACGGATTTCACCCACCTGAAGGCTGAGATCTTTCTGCGAGTAGGTTTTGAATCCGGCCATTTGGATCTGCAGGGTATAAGTGGACGCCGCAATGCTGTCAATGCGGAAGTAGCCATCCTGATTGGTGGTGGCGGTTTTCGCTACACCGAGCCGTGTGTCGGTGAGGGTTACCTTCGCTCCCGCGATGGCAGCACCGGATTGATCCTTGGCAGTGCCCTGAATGCCACTTGAGAATTGCGCAAAGGCTGTGAGGCCACCCAAGCTTAACAACAGTATTACCGTAGCCCTAATTCTTGCCGCTACTTTCATTCTGATCATTTCGCGATTCTCCCCAAAAGTTTCAACCTGCAATTGCGAGACTTGAAGTGCGATCTTTAAAGCTGTCCGGTAGAGTCGGGACCGCTCGTCGCCAGATAACGTTTCCTAAAGTGAACGAGAAATTTTCTATTTTCGAGGCGGCAATTGTCAAGGCAATCTTTCGGTGAGATCAAAATACAGACGACTTCAGAGTGTTGATACAGGCATGCCTGAAAGGAAATCGAAGGCGTGGCTGAACAGGATGAACTGCTGATCGGATTTCGATGTATGGTGACGTTAGGAAATCAGGGGGAGGATTTGACCGCGAAAATGTTTACAGCAAGGCGGAGATTTCTCAAATCGTCGTTCGCGGTTGCAGCTACAGCGATTGTTCAACGATCCTTTGCGCAGCAGGCGGGTGCCATGGGCGGACGAGTCGTGGCGCCCCAGAAGAGACCACCCGCATCGCACCGTCCGTTCGACGCCAGGTTTGTTGATGTCGCGGCTTCGGCGGCCCTGATTGCTCCTGTAATTTACGGTGAAGTTGACCGGGACAAATACATTCTTGAGGCGAATGGTTGCGGCTGCGCCTTCTTCGACTATGACAACGACGGTTGGATGGACATCTTCCTGCTCAGCGGCACCAGGCTGAGCGGTGCACCGCCCGGAGCGACCAACAGACTTTACAAGAACAATCGCGACGGTACGTTTACCGATGTAACGAAGCAGGCCGGCCTTGAAGCGGTGGGCTGGGCCAATTCAGTCTCGGTCGGCGACTATAACAATGATGGTTATGAAGACCTGTTTTGCACCTACTTTGGTCAGAACAGGCTTTACCGCAATTTGGGTAATGGGACATTCAAAGATGTCACGAAAGAAGCAGGGCTGATTGAATCCGAGGTTCGGTGGGGAGCTGGATGCTCGTTTGTTGACTACAACCGAGATGGTTACCTGGATCTTTTTGTGTCGAATTATCTTAACTTTGACTTCAATAAAGTTCCTGTTCCCGGAGCCGGCGTGAACTGCAACTTCAAGGGAATACCGATTGAATGCGGACCACGAGGCCTACCGTTCGGACACCATTCTCTGTACCGAAACAATGGCGACGGAACATTTACAGATGTCAGTAAGGAGTCTGGGATTGGGAAGCCATGGGCCAGCTACGGGATGACCGTGGTGGCTGCGGATTTCAATGAAGATGGCTGGCCTGATATCTATGTTGCATCGGACTCAACCCCGAGCCTTTTGTTTATGAATCAGCATGACGGGACGTTTAAGGAAGAAGGAGTTGAGCGTGGCGTTGCTCTCGGAAACGATGGAGGGGAAGAGGCTGGGATGGGGGTTGGGGTGGGTGACTATAACCTGGATGGACACCTTGACATCTTCAAGACGCATTTCTCGGACGATACAGACGTGCTCTACCGTAACGACGGAACGGGTAATTTCGACGATGTGACTGTGCCATCGAAGATTGCAGTGGAAACGCGTTTCGCTAGTTGGGGAGCTGGAATTGTTGATCTCGATAACGATGGTTGGCCCGACATTTTCTTCGTCACGGGAAGCGTTTATCCCAATGTTGGGAAAACCCTTCCTGAGTATCCGAATAAATCCCCACGCATTCTTTTTCGAAACCTGGGAAATGGAACGTTTGAGGAGCTTGCCGACGCTGGTCCTGGCGTAACAACGCCTCACTCCAGTCGGGGATGCGCGTTCGGGGACTTCGACAATGATGGGGATATGGACATTCTGATCCTCAACATGAACGAGGCTCCTTCCCTGCTGCGCAATGATCTGCAGACGAAACACCACTGGCTCAAAGTAAAGCTGATCGGAACAAAGTCGAATCGGAGCGCGATTGGTGCTCGGGTTCTGGCCAGGTATTCAGGACACGTGCAGGCGCAGTCGGTGATGAGCCAGTCGAGCTACTATTCGTGCAATGATTCTCGATTGCATTTTGGCCTGGGTGAAGCGATTGCAGCGGACCTGACGATCTATTGGCCAAGTGGTATTGTCGAACAGCATCAAGGGATGAAGTGCGATCAACTGATTACGATTCGAGAGTCACATGGGGTCGTACCCAATATGGGATGGTCGCGTTAGAAGGATCTGAACAAGTTGTGCTGGAAGTTAGCGTGGGTTGTTGTGATCCCGCAGGGAGCGGACCATCGATGGTGCATAACAAATGGGTGCTTCTTTCGATCGCGGGAATGGTCATCGGCACCCAGGCCTTCGCTGCGGGCGGGCAACAGGGCAAGGCTCGCAAGCTGGATCAGGCATCACACGATTCGATTGGATTGATCGAAGCTTCTATTCGGAGCCATGAATACGACGAGGCGCTGGAGAGGAGCAAGACGGCGCTGAAGAGAACTCCGAATGATTTCCGACTTTGGTCTCTCGAAGGGATCGTGTATTCGTTGCAAGGGAGCGATCAGGAAGCGTTAGCGGCGTTTGGCAAGGCACTGCAATTGTCTCCTGATTACACGGTTGCGATGCGTGGTGAAGTGCAGCTGTATTACAAGTCGAGGGACAAGCGCGCGATACCACTTCTCAAGTCGATTTTGAAAATTGATGAGAAGGATGAAACAGCGCACGAGATGCTGGCCGTGCTCGAGGGTAGAAGTGGTGAGTGCGAGGATGCGGTTCAGCACTTCTCGGTCATTCCCGCGGCCATCAACACGCATCCGGAATCGCTGGAAGTCTATGGCAATTGCCTGGTACAGACTGGGCAGGCAGAGAAGGCGGTGCCGATCTTCGAGCGGCTATCCGAGTTGGTTCCGCAAAGCACGTATCCGCGCTATGACCTTGCGGTGGTGTTGGTTGAGACCAAGCAGAATGAAGCAGCGATCAAGGTGCTTGATCCGTTGATTGCAGCGGGACCAGACGACGCGGATGTGCTTAGCCTGGCTTCCGATGCATACGAGGCTGTGGGCAATACTCCAAAGGCTGTTGCACTGCTGCGGCAGGCGATTGTGCTGAGTCCGACGACAGAGAGTTACTACACTTCCTTTGCTGCGCTGTGCCTGGATCATGAGTCTTACCAGGTGGGAATCGATATGATCCATGCTGGTCTGCAGCGCATTCCCGATGATCCCTCGTTGTATCTCTCGCTCGGTCTGTTGTATGCGCAGCTGGCGAAATACGATGAGGCAGAAGCGGCCTTCAGGAATGCAGAACGTCTGGATTCGAAGCAGAGTCTGAGTTCGTATGCGATCGATCTTACGGAGATACAGAAGAATAAATCGGATGAGACAGTGGAGCAGGTTCGCTCGCAGCTGAAGGATCATCCGAAGAGTGCTTTGCTTCACTATCTCCTTGCGAAGCTGATTTTCAGTGAAGGAAATGATTCAGATAGTACGTTAGCGGGAGAGGCGTTGCAGTCTGCGCTGGCGGCGGTGAAGTTGAAACCAGACATGACGGAAGCGAGAGATCTGCTGGCGAACATGTATACGATATCGGGTAAATATGGACTGGCAGTGGAGCAATGCCGGCTTGCGCTGAAGACGAACCCGGACGATCAAACAGCTATTTACCACTTGATTGTTGCGTTGCGACATTCCGAGAAGCCGGAAGACCGCGCCGAGGGTGCGGCCCTGGTGAAGAAGCTTGCGATGCTGCAGAAGACGGGTCGTGAGAACGAGACGAACCGGAAGCGATTCAGACTGGTAGAGCCGACATCGACGCCGACATCGACATCGACACAGACGCCTGCTCCGACACCGCAGTGAGATTGCGGCAGCGGTGGTGGTGATGCGGATGGGTTGAGGGCTGTGGCCTCGTTCACGAAGCGCTGCGCCGAAGTTGGCTGGCAGCTGGATCGTGAACGAGGCGCTCGAGCTAGTAGGGAGGGTGCGGGGTGGGCGGAGTTAGAGGAGGAAGTCGTCCTCCTCGTCGTCGTCGTCCTCATCATCCTCGTCGTCATCCTCATCCTCGGCTGCTTCGTCGCGGAGGATGGCTGCGAGCAAGAGCTGACTTGTGATCTCGGCTTCGGGGTCTTCATCGGGGGCGATCGTGAGGCCGTCGTCGGAGAGAACGGTTTCGCGGACGATGATGGAGGGTCTGGGCTGGTAGTTGAGGCCGCGGGCGTTGGCGCTGGCGACCTGGAGACCGTAGAGGAGACCAGAGGCGCGCTTGGGGTCGATGCGGTTCTGAGCCATGGCCGTGATGAGCATGGAGAGGGCGAGTTGGATGGATTCGCGATCCTCTAGTGAGGGGAAGTCGAGGACGAGGGGGCCGTGGACTTTGCTGAGGCCGTAGTACTCGGCGAGGAGGGGCTCGTGCTGCATGCGGTCGAGATGGTCTTTGGGGATGGGGTGGAGGGTAGCGGGGATCTGCTCGGGTGGGTTGATGGAGCGGTGGCGACGGTCGGCATCCTGATGGAAGTAGCAGAAGACGTTGTCGCGGAGGGCGGGAGAGCCGCAGCGGGCTCCGTTGGTGTGGATGTGACGGCAGATTTGGGTGGACATGGTGTAGTGCTCCTTAGGTAGCGGGAGGGGGGCACCCCCCTCCCTGTTTTGGTCGATTCTCTGGAATCAACAAGTTACAGACACGTTTTCCCCTAAAATTCAGATTCCAGAGATTTTATGGGTAAAATGCAGAGAACATGAGAGTTAGGTAAAGACGAAGCGCCAGGCGCAGGACCGGAGAGGGTCGACGAGGTATAGATGCCGGCCTGGGGGCGCGATGGGGATGGAGTGGTGTTGCATGATTTCTCCTGAGATTTTTGGGGTTAAAGGGGTAAGGGCTGCAAGTGGCGAGAGTTCCGCCGGCTTGCAGCCCTTAAAGTCAGGTAAGACCTGATTTAATTGTACGCGGTTGGATAGGGTAACTATGCCAACTCTATTTGGCTTATTTTGTTGGAGTTAGGGGGTGAGGGGGCTTGACAAGGTTTTCCACAGATGGAGGGCGGAGTCAGCGGGAGTTGGGTTGAGTTACCAACCGATACTCGGGTACCCAGACGAGACTCTGTAGGGCGTCGATCTGTCTGGTGGCGGGAAACTTCGGCCAGGATGTGGGCTGAAGACAGATGGGCGCATCCCCTTGCGCAGGGGCACAATGGCCAGGTGGAGGGTCTTGACTGCGCCCGATTTCAGGAAGCGCTTGAGGCCGATGGTCCACGGCGTTCCGTCGTAGAAGTTGTCGTCGAGGAGTTTGCCTCTGGAGGAGATTCTGGCGATGTCTCCATCGTTGTTCACCTTGAGGACGAGGTTGTTGAGAGCGATCGTATTGCCGTTGGGAGAGGCGGCGCTCTGACTTTAAACGGTCGATGCAGAAGATGGAATCCGCCCAGCGTGGGAGTGGGTGATTGTTGGGCGCGGGATGTGCTCCGACTTCCGGCGGATTCACGTCGTGCGCTCGTGGTGGTA
>DATCDL010000110.1:0-4476 GCA_036510715.1 Acidobacteriaceae bacterium | reverse complement strand
AGCAGCTTGCATCCATAGAGGCTCCGGGTCCGGCGAAACCATCCGCGCCCAGGTATTGATCTGCTGCCACCCCATCCCAAACTCGCCCCAATCCTCCAGGTGCGCGTTCTCCAGCCCGATCTTGGTCAGCGTGTCCCGCGTCCACGCATTGGCCTTCGCCATATTCGGCGAGCCCGTCAGCCGCGGTCCAATCCCATCGGCGAGAGCTGCGCCAAACTGCATCACCTTGCTGTGGTGGAAACCTTCCTCGCGAATCCGCGCATACATCGTCAGGTCGATATTCTCGGTCGCCGGCTGCTGCACCTCGTAGGAGGGAACGGGCTTCACCTCCTCATGCCTCTTCTTATCCTGCGCACTAGCGCCAAGACACATAGAAACCATCACCGCCGTCAAAGCCGCACCAGCACTCCAACGCAGAAAGTTACAAGCGAACGTCTTCATCAGAAGGACTCCTCAAGATGCAGCAAAATCGAAAGAAACCGGATGGCGTAAGACTACGCGCCTGCGCCGCAATATGTCTCTCAAATTATGGCGCTGACCATCGGCATCCCGGAGCGCAGCGGCCTATATTAAGGCCGAGGTGCCGACATGAAAAGCAAATGGATGCAACGACTCAACGCAGCCAGGGCCTGTCTGCTTGGCGCGGCACTGATCATTGCCGGAATCCTTCGGCTGGTCCGGCGCTAATATCGAGTGCTGATATCGAGTTGAGCCGCGAGTGTAGCCCTACGCCTTCCGCGACTTCCGTGCCATCCGCCGCGCCCACTGCACGCCCAGAAATCCCAGCGCCAGCACCATCACCACCACGCCCACCGGAAACCCCACGTCCCTGTACGTCAGCGCAAAGTCCGGGTGCGAGCCAGTCGCCATCATGTAGACCAGCATCCCCACAATCGCGAGGAACGTCGAACCAAAGAACGCCGCCATTCCCGTGGCAACGCCCATCAGCAGCGATTGGAACCAGCCCAGGTCGCCCAGCGGTATTCCAAACAACTCACCCTCACGCCGCGCCCGTTCTACATCGTTTGCAGTAGCCATACTCATTTAGAATAAGGCAATGGCAGAGAATCTGCAGACCGGCCTGCCTCAACCCGCCTCGTATCTTGTGCGTGCCATCGAAGTAGCGCACGATACCGCGGTCCGGCAGTCCCCCAACGGCGTTCGCTTCGCCACCTACGGCGAGACCGGCGTCGCCGACCTCGACCTCGACCGCATGCTCGAGGCCGTCCCCACCCCCATCACTGCCTCCCTCAACGCCAACACCTACTACTTCGTCCCCCTGGCCCTGCGCGAGCCCACCGAAAACCTTGATGGCAACCCAGACGCCAGCCTCGACGCCCCCGCCACCGGCGACGCCATTATCCCCGAGCCCGCCATGGTCGCCAGCGCCTACACCGACGAATTCTCGCACTCGGCCATCTGTCACCGCAACGTCGAGCTAGGCCACGGCAAGCGAGGCGTCTTCATCTCCACCCGCCTCATGGGCGACCGCTTCGCCCTCAGCTTCGAGTTCTTCATCAACGTCGCCCACGCCTTCGTCGATCAGGCCGGCGTACCCGAAACCTTCTCCGACCTCGTCTGGAAGCAGGCCCTCGCCAACGTTCGCGGCGAGACCAGCGTCGATGCCTGGGAGTCCCGCAACCTCGCCTTCGGCCGCCCCGCCAACGCCCAACCCGAGCCCCTGCAGCCCTCCTCGCGCCGCAATCGCAGCGCCCTGGCAAGCTTCTCGGCCCGGCAACGCTCCTTCTCGAACGCGCCTTCCCCCATCGCGCAGCTAAACGCCTCCGGTCAGGAAGCTGCCGAAGCGCAGCCCGCCATCGACGAGAAAGAGCGCAACCAGTACCTCGAGGCCGCCTTCTCCGACGCGGTCGCGATCTATCTACTCTCCCTGGCTCTCGACTTCGACTACAGCGAACTCCGCGAGCGCGAGTATCCGCTCCTCGCCCCCACCGCCCTGGCCGCGCGACTCCGCCTCGTAGCCGACCTCTTCCCACCCAACCCCACCTACGAATTCGCCGTCCGCTACCGCCGCCGCGCGTAGGCAATTTCTAACATTTCCTTCCTGCCTATCATTTTTAGGATTGTCATCCTGAGCGCAGCGAAGGATCTGCTGTCAGCTCGCAGCGCCACGAACCAACGAGGGAAACAAATCCTCCCAAGTAGGATTCTCTTCCTCAATCAGCGCGATCTTCCTCGCCCGCAACCAGCCTTTAATCTGCTTCTCTCGCGCAATCGCATTCCCCACCTACTGAAACCGTTCGAAGTAAACGAGACGATGAATCTTGTACTTCTTCGTAAACCCTTCAAACTCCCCAGCACGGTGCTGTTCCACCCGAACCAAAAGCTGATTCGTCACTCCCACATACAACGTCCGCGAATTGTTTGACAGAATATACGCGTAGTAATGATGTTCGCGAGGCATGGCCGAAGAATAGTCCAACTTCTGTTATACGGCTCAACAGCCTCAGGATTTTCATCCTGACCTCCAATACCGCGAAACAGAATGATCTACTGTCCGCCGGCCGACACCGCACCTACCGCACCGCCGACATCGCCGCTCTGAACAGCCGCTCGAAATCCCCACTCACCGCCGCATCCTTCGCCGCGCTCTCCACTGCCTTCTGCGCAATCGGTCGCGGATACCCCAGATTCACGAGCGCACTCAGCACATCCTCCGCCGTCCCTCCCAGCGAAGGCGTCGTCGAAACACCACCCGTCGCATACCCGGCCAGATCATCCAGCTTGTCCTTCAACTCCAGCACCACGCGCTCGGCCGTCTTCTTCCCAATCCCCGGAATCCTCGTCAGCGTCGCATGATCTCCGCCGCGAATCGCTTCCACCAGCCGCTCCGCCGAGATCCCACTCAGCACCGTGATCGCCAGCTTGGGCCCAATGCCGGAGATTGTCAGCAGTTTCTCAAACAGCCGCTTCTCCGTAACTTCCGCAAACCCAAACAGCAGAAACGCGTCCTCGCGCACATGCGTATGCACATGCAGCCGCGCCTCTGCGCCCACGTCGCCGATCGCGGTGTACGTCGTCACCGAAATCGCCAGCTCATAACCCACGCCGCCGCATTCGATGACGACGTAGTTGGGTATCTTATAAAGAATCTGTCCACGAAGATGTGCGATCACAGCGCGATTCTACCTTTATCTGTGCTCCGCCACATACGTCTCATAAATCACCGCACGAACTCTCTCGGTCAGCGCCTCTGCATCGCGGGTCGACATCCCCTCGGTCGGGATCGGTTCGCCCACAATCAGCTTCAATGGCCGAGGCCGCAGCGCATACACGTGGATCGGCAGCAACTCATACGTCCCCACCAGCGTCAGCGGCACCATCGGAACCTGCGCCTTGATGGCCATCCACGCTGCACCCGCAACCATCGCCTGCAACTCGCCATTGAATGCCCGCCCGCCCTCAGGAAAGATGACCATCGGCATCCCGGACTCCAGCGTCTTCGCGCCGCGTCCCAGGCTCACCACGCCCGCGCGCGACGAACTCTGATCGATCGGCACCTGCCCCGACCGCTCGAGGTACCACCCGATAAACGGTATCTTCCACAACGGCGCCTTCGCCAGGATCCGAAACTGAAACGGCAGCTTCGCATACAGCACCGGCGTGTCGTAGTAGCTCAGATGATTGCACGCATACACCGCCGCTCCCTGCACCAGCCGCTCCGGATGCTCCAGCTTCACCGGCGACAAGGCCACCCGCAGCAGCACCCGAGCCCATACCCGCGCCAGCGCATGTTGTTGCCTGCCATTCTCATCCCACACGCCACACGCCAGCGAGATCGTCCCGAAGAACACCGTTGCCAACGCTACCAACGGGAAGAAAAACAGGTAGTTTGCCCAGCGCAACCCACGAGACATCGTCGGCCTCGGCGTGTCCGGCGGCGCATTGAGCGGCACCTCTGGCTGCGCACTCGTCTCTTCCATCTTCAGGGTCTCGTCCGTTGCCGACATCTCCCCTATGCTATCGCGCCCCATGCTATCGCGTTTCGCCCAGCGCCAGTTCCCTCAACTCGCCCACCAGGTACACCGACCCCGTCGCGACGATCACTCCATCTCTCGGCGTCACCGCCTCCGCCTGCGCCAACGCCCCCGCCAGATGCGGAGCAGCATGCGCCGGCACATCCAGCTTGTGCGCCGCAGCCAGCAACTCCTCCACCGTCGCCGCCCGTGGATTCTGTATCGGCGCAAGAATCACATGGTCCCGCACCCGCGCCGGATCACCCGAAGTCGAATCGAACAGCGGCAGCAAGACCTGCGCCATCTCATCGATCTGCTTGTCCGCCATGCAACTGAAGATCAGCGTCCGCGGCATCTCCTCCGGCAACTGCGCCAGCGCAGCCCGCAGCGTCCAGGCCCCCGCCGGATTATGCGCCACATCCAGCAGCAGCGGAGCATGCCCGCCCCGCGACGCAATCCACTCCAGCCGCCCCGGCCACACCGTCGCCTTCACCCCGCGCTC
>DATCDL010000109.1:0-23604 GCA_036510715.1 Acidobacteriaceae bacterium | reverse complement strand
GAGGTGGTTTTCTGTTCGATGGAGATTGCGGGGGAGAGGCCGTCGATGGAGTCGACATCGGGGCGCTCCATCTGGTCGAGGAACTGGCGAGCGTAGGCAGAGAGCGTCTCGACATAGCGGCGCTGGCCCTCTGCGTAGATGGTGTCAAAGGCGAGAGAGCTCTTGCCCGAACCTGATAATCCGGTCACGACCGTGAGGGTATTGCGCGGAATCGAGACTGAAACATCGCGCAGATTGTGCTGCCGTGCTCCACGAACGTTGATGTGGGTGAGATTCCTGCGCGGTGTTTGGATCGAAGAGGCCAAGTTTCTAGTTTACTAGGTTTACCGTGGATCGAGGGGACGGCCAGCGTCCTGGTGTTCGCAGGACCGATCGAAGCCCGATCTGGCACGTATGAATCCATCTAGGCACTAGTCGTTCCATTTTTCTGATGGACTTTTCAACAGATTCATCCAGAATGGTTTTGGCCCGCGAATCTGTCTTGAGTCCCCCGGCTGGTATTCTGTAGATCTTCGCGTTTGCGAAGGAGACCTTGAGATGAGTTCGTTGATGTTGATAGGCGCAATGTTCGCATCGTTGGCACTCGGAGTGTTAATGGCCTACGGGATCTGTAAGGTCATCTTCCGTATTTTCATGATCCACGCGCTCTCGGCGGCCAAGCGCGGACAGACGGCGAGCCTGATTGTCAACTCAGAAAACTGACACGGCTGGCGGCTACGGCTGGGGCTTCGTGTTGTTGGATGGATTGGCGGACTGTTTTTGTTGCTGCCGCTTGAGCAGCTCCTGGTAGACCATCTCTGGTGTCAGGGTTCCTGCGGGAGCGCTTCCGGTTGTGCTTGTTGCTGGAGGAGGGTTGGGGGCATCGACGATGCCTGAGGTCGAGGGTGTGGTCGAGGGCGTGGGGATCGAATCCAGCGGGACGGAGTGGGTGGTGGGGAGAGTCGACGCTGTGGGCGATGTGTTCGATGGGCTGCCGTTTACGTTGTTCAAGGGCTGAGCTATGCTTGCGGGGCTGGCGGGCCCGGACGTCGCGGTCGCTGGTGCCGCGGTGGACGGGGTCGCCACGTTGATCCGTACAGGTTGTGGCGCGATCGGCGTTGGCTCGTCGTAGGCGGCGTAGACAGGGGATTCGGGACTGGGGGGCGTTGCACCCCCGCCGCGCGGAGTCAGCATGAGGCGGGGTGCGTTGTCTGCGTCGCCGGCCATGAAAAGAATGTTTGTCCCTGTCCCATCGAGCAGCGTTGCAAGCACTGTGGACAGCGGTGCAGGGCCGTAGTTTCCGAAGACCCGCTGATCCGCCACTCCGCCTGTAATCTTCAGGCCGGTCGCATGGGAGATGGCGCGCAGAATCTGGTTCAGACTGGAATCATCGGCGCGGACATCCACTTCACCGGCGGCGAACGTGACGTGTGCGCGGTGGGGCGAATTGGAGGCCAGGGTGCCAGGCATCGCCGCTCCGCTAATCGGAGCCGGCATGGCATTGTTCACAGGCAGTGATGTAGGCTGCATCGAAGGCAGGGCCTGTGCGTGCAGGCATGGCGTGGCGAATACCATCGCGAGCGCGGCTAAGACTACCGCTGGCGCGGCTAAGACTACCGCCGGCGCGGCGATGGAAACGCTTATGACTTCACGTACGTAGCTTTTCGGATGCATCTTTTGAGTGGGACGCGCACTCGAACAGGAAGGTAGCTTCACTGCTTCAGAATAGCGTCAAACCTGCAGGCATGGTTGCCGGGCGCGAACCAGTGACCGAGAGTTCCGGAGCCGCTCGCTGGACTGGGGACCCCGGCCTCCGTATGCTGGGCAGGACAAGTTGCAAGGATTTAGGAGGACGACATTGAGTCCTAAGAGTTTTGAGTTGAGCTACGCGCGGACCCTGGCGGGGTCTCTGCTGGGTGTGGTGTTGATGTTTGCTGCGCCCGCTATGCATGCCCAGACCTGCACCACGCAGGCACGCATGAGCGATAGTGTAAGGAACGATCTCAGCGGCGTTGCGATGAATCTGGCGCAGTCGATCAGGGAGGGCAACGCGGCGAAGGTGCAGGCCTCGATTATCGCGGAGTTTGCGAGTGATGCGTCCTTTGCTCCGACAGCCTCCGTCATCCGGACAACCTCGTCGAAGCTGGCGGGCGATACGCTGCACGTTACCCAGATCTATGAGCTCGACGCTCGCGGACGAAAGCCGGGAGATACGTCGGAAGCCGACTTCAGCTGCGCCCTGAGCGGCACGACGGCTGAAACGGACTTCTCCATCAGCGGTCTCCCTCCCGGGCTCTACGGTTTCGCCATGGTTGAGGCGGAGGGGAGCCGGCCGTGGCTGCTCTCGTTCCTGCTGCGGCAGGATGGCGGCGCCTGGAAGCTGGCCGGCTTCTATCCCCGCGCACGAACGGCTGCTGGTCACGATGGCGTGTGGTACTGGACGACGGCACGGGCGGATGTGAAGGCCAAGGACCTCTGGCTTGCATGGGTTCTTTATGGAGAAGCAGACACGCTGCTGCGTCCGGCAAACTTCGCGACCAGCACGAACCTCGATCGTATGCGCGCAGAGCAGACTGCGGCCGCTCCCCCCGAGTTGATTAATGGAATTGGACCCGAGATGCCCCTGGTCATCAAGGCTGCGACGAAGGCGGGAGCGGCCGCGGAGTATCACTTCACCAGCATCGGTGCTGAGGGATCGGAGGACGGCAGGGAACTGAAGCTGGTGGTGCATCTGAGCGTGCCGTACCTCGCCGATCCTGTTGCCGGGAAGGCTCGGAATCTTGCCGCGATCAGCGCCCTGCTGGATGCGCATAAAGATCTACGGCAGGATTTCGATAGTGTCTGGATCTTTGGCGATTCCGCCGGGTATGGCCCGCTGCTGACCGAAGTACCGCTTTCGGCGATCCCGTAAACTGATGTCCTCGGTGGTGGGGCGCGCAGTTTTGCCCTATGAATACCTTGCGCTGCGATTTTGGCGACGCGATTGCAGAGATTTTGGTGTTGGGACGGTGCCGCAGTGTTCAGGGCATGCTATTGAAGGAGTGCCAACTGGAGAACGAGTTCATGGCAAGCGCACAGAAGTCCCTGGCACAGGCGATCCGCGAGCGGCGCTCGACTCCGAGCTTCGACGGTGAGCCTATTCCGGCCAGAGACCTGCAGCAGATCATCGATGCCGGTCTTAACGCTCCGAGCGGCTATAACATGCAGCCCTGGCGGTTCATTGTCGTGCAACATCCTGAACAGCGGCGACGGCTCCGCGCGGCCTGTTACAACCAGGCGAAAGTGGAGGAAGCTTCCGTGATCCTGGTTGCCTGCGGCGACTGCGATGGATGGCGCAAGGACCTGGAAGAGATGCTGCGTCTCGGCCGTGCTGCCGGTATGCCCGAAAGCTACGCTGCGCAGGCGGCCGCGAACGTTCCCAGCTATATGTCGGCGTTTTCAGACGAAGAGATGCGCGGCTGGCTCAACAAGCAGGTCACCATCGCTGTGACGTCGATGATGTGGATGGCCGAGGTTCTCGGGTACGATACGGCCATGCTGGAGGGCTTCGAACAACAGGGGGTGTGCGAAACCCTGCGTCTTCCGATGAGCTACTGGGTGGTGTCGCTGCTGGCACTGGGAAACCTGAAGGGGCCGGACAAGTTCGATGGCGGGCGTTTCGAGCCCTCGCATACGGTCTTTGGGGAAGAGTACGGCAAGCCACTGAAGCTCAAGTAGACCAGCATGAGCACACGTCGTGAATATCCGGAAAGCCCCATCCCCGGTGTTGGCGCTGTCGTCCTGCGCAAGCGTGAGGGGCGCTTCGAGGTTCTGCTTGTCCGCCGCCGCACTGAGCCCATGGCCGGGACGTGGTCGCTCCCCGGAGGAGCGATTGAGCTTGGCGAAACTACCCGCGAAGCGTGCGCGCGTGAGGTGCTGGAGGAGACCGGACTGAGGGTTCGGACGGTCGCCGAAGTTGAATCGTTCGACATCATTCTGCGCGATGCCGCGGGGCGCGTTCAATTCCACTACGTTATTGTCGACATTCTGTGTCACGTCCTCTCGGGCGAGCTGTGTGCGGGCGAGGACGCGAGTGAAGCGGTCTGGGCGGATGTGGACCTGGTTCTCCACCGGGGTCACTTCGCATTGACGCCGCGCGCCTGTACAGTGATACGCAAGGCATTAGTTATGGATGAGGGCTTTGCATGAAGACGCTTGGACGTTTGCTGCTATTGGTTGTGGTGCTCGGGCTGGCCTGCGGGCTGGTCTTCTACGAGCAGCCGCTCTGGGTGCAGCAGCAGGGAATTCACCTTAGCCTCTTGTTGCATCGCGTTCAGAGTAACTATGTCATGACGCCCGAGGGACGAGTGCATTACTACGAGGCAGAATCGCGCGTCCCTGGGGGCGGCATTCCGCTGGTCCTGGTGCATGGGCTCGCCGACCGCGACGAGAGTTGGGCGCCGATGCTCGAACGCCTGAAGAAGGCTGGCTTCCACGTCTACGCGCCGGATCTTCTAGGCTATGGCCGCTCTCCCAAACCTAGAAGCAGTGACTACTCTATCTCTACGCAGGAGCAGTTCGTCGTCGACTTCATTCAATCGCTCGGACTGCAAAAAACCGATATCGGCGGCTGGTCGATGGGAGGATGGATCACTCTCAAGCTCGCGCTTGACCATCCCGGCCTGGTAGATCGCGTGGTGGTCTATGACAGTGCCGGGCTCCATCACCAGGTCGCCGGCGGACCTCAGATTTTTCATCCAACGGATGGTCCTTCACTACAGCGGCTGGCCAATCTGCTGGAGCCTCATGAGGGGCAAATTCCGCGCTTCATTCGGCGCGACATACTGCGAAAGATGGCCGCGGGTCAGTGGGTTATCGACCGAAGCATGAGCTCCATGGAGACCGGGAACGACTTGCTGGATGACCGGGTCGGCGGGCTCACGGAGCCGCTGCTGATTGTCTGGGGCAGTGACGACGAGTTGCTTCCGCTCGCTCTCGGCCAACAGATGCACACGCTCTATCCTCAATCGGAGCTCGACATCATAGAGGGCTGCGGACACCTCGCACCGAAGACCTGTCCGGATCGCGTGGCATCGGCGACTGCCGATTTTCTGAAGGCTAATCCTGCTCCTGTTGGCGGGTCACGCACACTCACCCGAATGCACTGAGGCTAGTCCCGGGGAGCCTCATCGTTTCCCCACTCGTACGCTCCGGCTTGCGGCAATCCAATGTGCTGCAGGATGCGATGCACGTAATTGCGAGCGATATCTTCAACCGATTGCGGGTGATTGTAGAAGGTGGGAATGACCGGATAGACGGTTGCTCCAGCCTCTGTGACTGCCGCCATGTTGCGGATATGGATCAAGTTGAGTGGCGTCTCGCGGACGCATAGTACGAGTCGCCTCCGCTCCTTCAGGCAAACATCTGCCGCGCGCTCGATCAAGTTTCCCGCCAGCCCATGCGCGATCCCCGCCAGCGTCCCCATCGAGCACGGTAGCACCACCATCGCGTCAACCGGATACGATCCGGAGGCGATTGGGGCTCCGATATCCTCATGGGCCAGCAGCACGATCTTCTGCGATGCTTTGCCTAACAGCTTTTCTACCAGCAGGTTACGGCCAGCTACTATGGCTTCCTCAGCGAATACGCGCAGCGCGCTGGGGGAGACGACCAGATGAACACGTCCGATCCGATCATCCGCTTCCAGTGCTCGCAGCATCTCAATAGCGAAGATTGATCCGCTCGCGCCGGTGACGGCGAGGATCAGGGTCGTGGGTGCGGGATTCGCTGAGCCGCTGGACGTCTCCGAAGTGCTACGGAATGGAGGTGCGATTGCCATGGGCCTCGATTGTCTACGCTCGATTATCTCTGAAATATCGTCTTTTCTTCGCGACATTTGCCTGCGAATGCGGTTATGTAAAAGTATGGCAGGCTTTTTTCTGAACGATCGACGCATCGTACGTGGATTGATCTTCGACTGATTTTCGACGACCGAGAAGGATGCAATGATAGCTCTGAGACAGCACAGCTCCCCCGCCAACAACCTCCGGGCCCTGAGTTTGTGCAGGGCGTTCCGTGATGCGTGGCTGGCGGTCTGCCTGCTGCTGGCGGGTGCAACTCCAGTCGCCCACGCTTCGGTTTCGCTCCTGCTGGAGCAGCCTTACGGCAAGCTGAACATCTTCGCTCCCGCAGGGCACGCCGCAATCTATCTCGACCATGTTTGCGAGGAGACGCCACTGAAGCTGCGGCCGTGCCGACCCGGCGAGCTCGGCGTCGTCCTGAGCCGGTACGACCATATCGGCGGCCGCGACTGGATCGCGATGCCGCTGATCCCGTACCTATACGCGGTGGACTCCGTCGGCGAGATTCCGGAGAGCATCGATCGCGCCAGGGAAGAGCAGCTGCGCGATGCCTACCGGCGGAAGTATCTGTTGTCGATCGCTCCGAACCGTCCCGACGGCGGAGCGCCCGGCGGCAATTGGTACGAACTCCTGGGCTCGGCGTTCGACCGCACCATCTACGGATTTCGGGTGAACTCTACCCGCGAGCAGGATGCAGTGCTGATTGCCCACTTCAACGATCGCCGCAACATCGAGGACTACAACGGAGCCTTCCGCAACTGTGCAGACTTTGCGCGCGTCACGCTGAATCGTTTCTATCCGCACGCCATTCGCAGAAACTATGTCGCCGACTTCGGTCTCACTTCGCCCAAGTCGGTTGCCCGCAGTCTTAGCCACTACGCTACCAAGCATCCCGAGACGGGCTTTGAAGTTTTCATGATTGCGCAGGTCAAAGGTGAGTTGCCGCGATCGCACTCCAACACCGATCTCGTCGAAGGCATACTGAAACGGTATGGCGTGCCACTGGTGATTGTGTCGCCGGTATCGACTGCGGTCGTGATCGCTGCCTACCTCGGTCATGGGCGGTTCTCCATGCCTGTCAATCCACCGCTGCTGGACCTCGCCGGGCTCGCAGCCAACGATGTACCCGGTGTGATTGCGCGGCCGTTCCCTCAGACGATCCCGGACTTGCCGGAGCCGACTTTTGCGCGGATGCCGGTGCCTGTGGGGTTCCGGCCATCGACGGTTGCGACCGGTGCTGTTCGGCAAGTCTCACTTCTCAGCCCCGGTGTAACTCCGTGATCGTCGTTCTTCAACTATGTGTAGAGGGAGACAGCGCAAACGCGATCAGCGTCGCGCCATGCAAGCCGGTTCGCTGCTCCGCTGCTGTGATCAACTCGTCCTCCAGAGGACGCCAGCCCTGCTCCATCTCGCAGCGAGCCACCTCCTCTGGCGGGGCATCGATAAAGCATAGCTCGCAGACGGTCAGGTTCTCCTCGGCGTCCCGCACCGGGGGGCCAAACGTCCGGCATTGCACCGGGCGGGAGGCGTAGAGGTCGCAGGTCCCGGTCGCGGGATCGAGCACCGGGCACGGCTCGTCGTTCGCAAAGTCTTCGAAGGCTTCTTCGTGCTGGGGCTCGGTAAAGAGGAGGCCGCTGTCTGCGTCGCCCGGAAACTCGGGCGTGAGCCTGGCACGTGAGGCTGCTGCGCGGCCTCGGATTCGATCGGCAACGTCCGGCTCGGCACGATCCAATGCTTCGCGAAGCTGCTCAGCATCGAATTGCGAGATGGGAAACACTCCTACGCAACACTGGTGGCAGCCCGGCCTGCAGGCGAGCCAATGGCCCGAGCGCTCGGTCGTCGACGTCAACGCGGTATCAAGAATTTTGAACAGTTCTGCCACGTAACCTCTTCAAACTTTTGCCAGCGAACAACTTATACAACCTTATGATCGGAGTCTGTGATCTGATAAGGGAATCCATGGATTATCACGAGACGCCTTTGGGGAAAAACGTTCGCTTCCTGCTTCCATCGCTGAAGCTGAAGTACCCGTCCGAGACTGGCGAGACCATCGAACACCTGGTGCACCTGTTCCTCATTGATCACTTCGGTGGCTATACGGCTACTTCCGCAAACCTCTTCGGATATTGGAAGGAAGAAGACGGTGGACATACGTACGGCGAGCATCGCGAGTTCGTCGTCGCTCTTCCCAACGACCAGGGTTTACCTGAGCTGAAAGAATTTCTGGGACGAACGGCGCGGATGCTGGGGGAGAAGTGCCTCTACTTCGAGGTCGCCGGCGTCGCGCTGCTGCTATACGCCGGGCCGAGGTCTGAGGAAGAGGGCCTGCGGCTGGCGTAAAACTCGCATTCCAGCGGCATCAACCCGCCGCCAGCACCCGGTCGAATACTTCATCGATATTGGTCAACTGCCTGCGCACATCGAAGGCCTGATCGATCTTCTCCGCGGAAAGCCACCGGTTGATCTCGGGATCAGCCTCGATCAGGGTGCGATAGTTCAAGTCGTTGGTCCACGCATTCATCGCGTGGCCCTGCACGAGACGGTAGGCGTCTTCGCGGCTCATGCCCGCGGCCGCAAGGTCGATCAACAACTGCCCGCTGAAGACCAATCCATGGGTTGATTCGAGGTTCTTCAACATGCGGGCCGGGTAGACCAGCAGGCGCTCGATGAGGGTGGCCGTCTTGTCGAGGAGATAGTCCGCGAGGATGGTGGTGTCGGGCAGGATGACCCGCTCGGCTGAGGAGTGCGAGATGTCGCGCTCATGCCAAAGCGCAACATCCTCGAGCGCTACCTGCGCATTGCCGCGTACCACGCGCGCCAGACCGCAGATGTTTTCGCAGGTAATCGGATTGCGCTTGTGCGGCATGGCGCTGGAACCCTTCTGTCCGGCAGCGAAAAATTCTTCGGCCTCGCGAACCTCGGTGCGTTGCAGATGCCGGATCTCCAGAGCAATCTTGTCGAGCGAGGAGCACAGGACTGCGAGGGTGGTGATGTAGGCGGCATGGCGATCGCGCTGCAGGATCTGCGTCGAGATCAGAGCGGGCTGCAGGCCCAGTTCGGCGAGGATCGCTGCCTCGTGCGCGGGCTTGAGTTTGCCAAAGGCTCCGACAGCACCGGAGATTTTGCCTACGCGCATATCTTCCGCGGCGGCGTCGAAGCGCTTCAGATTCCGCCCCATTTCGGCATACCAGAGCAGGAGTTTCATGCCGAAGGTGGTCGGCTCGGCATGCACACCGTGGGTGCGGCCAATGGTTGGCGTGTGCTGGAACTCCACGGCGCGTTTGCGAAGAACCGCGCGAAGCCGGAGGATGCCATCACGAATCAAGGCAGAGGCCTGGACGAACGCCAGTCCCTGCGCGGTGTCGACGACGTCGGTGGAGGTCAAACCATAATGCAGCCAGCGTGCCTCTTCTCCGACGGACTCAGCTACCGCCGTGGTGAAGGCCAGGACATCGTGGCGCGTCTCAGCTTCAATCTCGTGAATGCGGTCGATGGTGAAGGTGGCCCGCTGCTGCAACGCCTCGACGGCAGAGGAAGGAACCATCCCGGCTCGCGCGAGTGCTGTGGTTGCCGCAACCTCAACCTGCAGCCAATTCTCATATTTGCGTTGTTCTGACCAGATGGCGGCCATCGCAGGCCGGGTATAACGGGCGATCATGGGGACTCCGAGGGTTGTGTTTGTTGTTACTGGCTAATTTGCCAAGGAAGCGTAGACTACTCGCCAACAGGGTTAGTGTACCGAGTCTGAATGCATATACCGGCTCCGTTTAAGATAGTCGTTTTGCGATAGAATGAGGAGTACCCAAGGTAGGTTCTATGAATTCAACTTCAGAACGAGACCGCTTGAAGAGCCTCGCCGAGTTTCGATACCAGATGCGAAAGTTTCTGAACTTCAGCGAGATCGCGTCGGAACGCTGTGGCATACCCGCGCAACAGTATCAACTGATGCAGGTGATTGCGGCGATTCCTGAGGATCAGCAGGCATCGATCACCTATCTTGCGGAGCGCATGATCCTGCGCCACAACAGCACCGTGGAACTGGTGGATCGAGCTGAGCGCGCTGGGTTTGTCAGCCGCCAGAGTGACCTCAAAGATATGCGTCGGTCTCTCGTGCGTCTGACTCCTGAAGGCCAGGTGATCCTGAACCGCCTTGTCGCCGAACACCTCAGCGAACTTGCACCACGCTGCGAACAGCTGATCACCGCTCTCCGCGACCTGCAGAGCATGACACAGGTACAGACTGATCCGTCGTAGGAGATACGTGCGTTGAAGAACCCGGGATCGGCCGATGGCTTACGCGATTACTCCGCTGACAGCCGTATTTTGTATACCAGTGCCTTGGCAGCTGGGCTTGGAGCGGTCAGCGCAGTAGCGGCATGGGCGCTACTGGAGATGATCGCGCTTTTCACCAACCTCTTCTACTTCCAGAGGTGGAGCTTTGTAAGTAAAGATCCGTGGCAGGCAGGAAGACACTGGTGGCTGGTGCCGATGCCGATGATCGGCGGCTTACTGGTGGGACTGATGGCACGGTACCTCTCGCCCAAGGTCCGCGGTCATGGTATGCCCGAAGCGGTAGAAACCATCGTCTTCAACGACGGCAGGGTGCAACCTCGCGTGGCTATACTCAAGCCGATTGCGACGGCGATTGCGATCGGTTCGGGAGGACCGTTCGGTGCTGAGGGGCCAGTGATTATCACGGGCGGCGCGGTGGGCAGCATCGTCGGCCAACTGCTGCCGATGAGCGGGTCCGAGCGTACCGTTCTGATGGTCGCGGGTGCATCGGCGGGCATTGCCGCAACGTTTAATTGCCCTATGTCGGCGACGCTGCTGGCGGTCGAGTTGCTACCCTTCGAATGGAAGCCGCGGGCTCTTGTTCCGGTGGCGATCGCTTGCGTCATGGCTGGAACGGTGCGGCGTCTGCTGCTGGGACCGCAGAGCCTTCTATTCATGATTCCCACGGGTGCACCGGTTTATCACTCGGCGATGCTTGGAGCTTTAGCGCTGGGCATCGTGGCCGCGTTCGTGGCGACCGGGCTTAGCAAAGCGGTGTACTTCTTTGAGCGTGTGTTTGAACACTTGCCGATCCACTGGATGTGGTGGCCGGCCATCGGTGGCCTGGGCATCGGGCTCGGCGGATGGGTCTTCCCAAGAGCGCTGGGAGTGGGTTACAGCGTGATGCAACAGATGATCTCCGGGAACGCTGGATGGGAGCTTCTGGGGGGCATCCTGATTGTGAAGAGCCTTATCTGGACGTTCTCGCTTGGATCAAATACTGCGGGCAGTATTCTGGCGCCGTTGCTGGTGATTGGCGGGGCGCTGGGCGGGGCAATGGGGCACCTGATGCCGGTGATGAGCCGTGGTGCGTGGGTGCTGGTCGGGATGACGTCGGTGCTGTCTGCGGCGATCGGCGCTCCGCTGACGTCGGCAATGCTGGCGCTTGAGTTGACGCATAATGGGGGGCTGATGCTCCCCGTGCTGCTCTCCTGCGTTGCTGCGTATGCGGTCAGCGTGCTGGTGATGCCGCGCTCCATGCTGACGGAAGGTCTGAGCCGGCGCGGCCTGCACCTTAGCCGTGAGTTTGGAGCTGATCCCCTCGAAAGCATACTCGTCTCTCAGGCGATGCACACCAGCGTCTTCGCCCTGCCAGAGAACGCAACCCGTAAGGACGCAGCGGATTGGCTGCGCAAGATGGAGGAACGCGGCGGGGAAGCGTGGTCCCATTGGCAGCGCATCTTTCCCCTTGTCGATAGCGATGGCCGGATGACCGGTACCATCACGCGTGCGCAGATGATCGCCGCCGCGCGCAAGGAGGATCTGACCTGCCCGCTCGCAGTGGATGCGAACCGGAACCCGACGACAATCTCTCCGTTCACCACGCTGCGCACCTGCGCGATGTCTATGGCGGAGTCAACACTGACGTCCTACCCAGTCGTCAGTGCTGACGGCAAGCTGCTCGGCGTGATGACGATCAGCGATCTGCTCAAGGGGCGCAGCGAAGAGGCCCATCGCGAAGGGGATCGCGAACGCGTTCTCCGCCTGCGGTGGCCGTTTGGCCCCAATCCGGGAGCTGCCGTCACCGGCACCGCGACATCCGTCGTTGCGACCGACGAGGTTGCTCCAACCGGCGAAACCGAGGCAGAGGATTAGGGCAGGTCTGGATGATTAGGGCTGGGCTACGCCGAACAGTTCTTCCATCTCGTCGTAAAGGAAGCCCTCACCCGGCTTATACGGCTGAATCCATTTGCCGTCGAGCACGAACTGGGGAATCGCGCGCTTGCCGGTGTTTGCGATAAGCTGCTCGGCCGCGCCCGGCGTCTTCTCGATGTTGATCTCGGTGAAGGGAATCGAGTGCTGGGTGAGGAAGCGCTTGGCTTCGCGGCAGTCACGGCACCAGTCGGCTGAATAAACTAAAAGCTCCATCCCTCCATTGTCGCCGATCTACCGGACGGAAGAAAGCCAGACCTCGGCGTCTAGCGATATACTCTCTCTGAACGGGCCTCATCCGCGGCAGCACAGCGGAGCGGCACTGGAGAGAAAATGAGCCTCACCCACCTCAGCGACAGCGGAGCAAGTCAGCGCGTTCCGGCTGTTACAGCGCAGTCGCTCCTCGAAATGAAGCGCTCGGGCCATGCGATCACGGCCCTCACTGCTTACGACTACCCTACAGCGCGCATCGTAGATCAAGCTGGCATCGACGTGATCCTCGTCGGTGACTCGGTTGGCATGGCCGTGCTTGGCTACGACACGACGCTCCCGGTCACGATGGACGAGATGCTGCATCATACCCGCGCGGTCGCACGGGGTGTTCAGCGCGCGTTCCTCGTCGCGGACATGCCGTTCGGTTCCTACCAGGCCTCTGCCGAGGAGGCGATTCGTAATGCTTCGCGGTTCATCAAGGAAGCAAACGCTCACGCGGTCAAGATCGAAGGTGGTCAACGCCGCGCAGACCTTGTCCAGCGTCTCACCGAGGCAGAGATTTCTGTGGTTGCGCACATCGGCCTCACTCCGCAATCCGTGCATCGGATGTCCGGGTATCGCGTCCAGGGGCGTACGTCTGAAGCGATGGCTCAGCTCTATGCCGATGCCGTTGCATTGGAAGCTGCCGGGGCGGTGGCGATCGTCCTCGAAGGGATACCGCGGGAGGTTGCGGCCGAGATTACAGCGCGGTCCGGCATCCCTACGATCGGGATCGGTGCGGGGCCCGACTGCGACGGCCAGATCCTGGTTTTTCACGACCTGTTCAACCTGACGTTCTCTGCTCCGGCAAAGTTCGCGCGCCGCTATGCCGACGGCGCTGCCTTCTTCGCCAACGCGCTTGAGCGCTATCGTGACGACGTAACCGCACGCACCTTCCCCAGCGACGCCGAGAGCTACCACCTGCCTCGCGAACTTCGTGAGCAGCGTGACGAACTGGAGCATACGGCAGACCTTCACCCCGCAGGGAAAGACTGATCATGCGAATTATCACCACTGTCCGCGAGATGCAGCAAGCTTGCCGAGCGCTTAAGAGCACTCGCACATTGGGCCTCGTCCCGACCATGGGCGCGCTGCATGAGGGTCATCTGTCGCTGGTGCAGCGTGCGCTGGCAGAGTGCGATGTTGTGGCTGTCTCCATCTTCGTGAACCCGACGCAGTTTGCTGCTGGCGAAGACTTTGAGGTCTATCCCCGCAGTTTCGAGGACGACTGCGCGAAGCTAGTGGCGTCCGGTGTCACTCTGCTCTTCGCGCCCTCGGCCGCAGAGATGTATCCCGACGGCACAACGACCTTCGTCGAAGTCGCGGCGGTTGGCGATCGTCTCGACGGAGCCTCGCGGCCGGGGCACTTTCGCGGTGTCGCCACCGTTGTTGCCAAGCTCTTTAACATCGTCGGGCCAGACCGCGCTTACTTCGGCCAGAAGGACGCAGCGCAGGTTGCCGTGCTGCGTGCGATGGTCCGCGACCTCAACATTCCTGTGCGCCTTGTGGCATGTCCTATCGTCCGTGAGCGCGACGGCCTTGCGATGAGTTCGCGGAATCGCAATCTCTCGGTCCACGACCGCCAGCGTGCACTGATTCTGAATCGTGCGCTTCGCGCCGCGGAGACGCTTCTCAAGTCTGGCGAGACTCATGCTGAGACGCTGCGCGGCGCGATCGTCAGCTTCCTCGCGACT
The DNA here is from genome assembly GCA_036510715.1 of Acidobacteriaceae bacterium. Classification (GTDB taxonomy): domain Bacteria; phylum Acidobacteriota; class Terriglobia; order Terriglobales; family Acidobacteriaceae; genus Granulicella. The sequence continues at coordinate 9,635 of DATCDL010000109.1, read as the reverse complement.
GATCCGAGCCTGCGCGTGGACTATGCTGCTATCGTCGATCCCGCAACGCTGCTGCCCATTGCCGATATTTCGAGAGGAGCACTGATCGCCGTCGCCGCGTGGGTTGGCTCGACGCGACTGATCGACAACCTCCTGATCGAGAATGTTTCGAGCAGCAATGCTCTGGTCGGCGAGATGCAGCCTGAGAATTTTCTTGTGGAGGTGCCTCATGCCTAATGTCCTGCTGGGCGTCTGCGGTGGCATTGCAGCCTACAAATCCGCGGAGCTCGTCCGCGAATTGCAACGTAACGGTGCCGACGTCCGCGTGATCATGACACGTGCGGCACAGGAGTTTATCCAGCCCCTCACCTTCGCCTCGCTCACTGGGCACAAAGTCTTTACGGACATGTGGGAGTCACAGGCCGCGGGCGACACCATCGAGCACATCGCGCAGGCGCAGTGGGCAGATGTGCTGCTCATCGCTCCGGCCACTGCGAATACTCTCGCGAAGCTTGCCCATGGGCTCGCCGACGATTTTCTCTCTGCCGCCTACCTGGCGACGGTGGCGCCTGTCGTTCTTGCGCCCGCCATGAACGTGAACATGGCCAGCCATCCCGCGACTCGTGCGAATCTGGTTGCCCTCGAACAGCGCGGCCACACCGTGGTTGCGTCGGAGAGCGGCTATCTGGCCTGCGGCATGACCGGCGACGGCCGCCTTGCCGACATCGAGACGATCGTCCGCGCCGTCCTCGATCGACTGCATCCCCTTCGCGATCTCGGCAGCGAAACAATTCTTATCACCGCGGGCGGCACACGCGAGCCCATCGACCCCGTACGCTTCCTGGGTAACCGGTCCGGCGGCAAAATGGGTTACGCGCTCGCAGCCGCTGCCGAGCGTCGCGGCGCTCGCGTGATTCTTGTCTCCGCCGCTACCGTGCTCGCTGCGCGGCCGAACTGCGAAGTCATCAGCGTCAACACCGCCGCTGAAATGCACACCGCTGTTCTCGAACGCTTATCCGACGCCACGATGGTCATCAAGGCCGCTGCTGTCGCCGACTTTCGGGTTAGCCACGTTGCAGGCACCAAGCTGCGCCGCGACGGTTCGTTGAAACTCGATCTCGAGCCGACCGAAGATATCGTCCGCAGCGTGGTCGACCATCGCAGGCCGGGCACGCTGGTCATCGCCTTCGCCGCCGAGATGGGCCTCGACATCGTTCGCGCACGGGAGAAGCTGCAGCGCAAGGGTGCCGACGCCATCGTCCTCAATGACATTACACGCTCCGATCTAGGCTTTGACTCCGATCGCAACGCCGCAGTCTTCATCACCGGCGAGACCTCGGTGGCTCTCCCTGAGTCATCCAAGGACGAGATTGCTGCACGGATTCTGGATCAGGCCATGGCTCTCCGCGCCCACCAACTGGCTGCATTGCAACTGCGCTAGGACTCCAATTCCATCGACGCTTCTCCAGACGCTATACTTCGGAGAAGTTTTGCGAAGAGATAAGGAAAGCCATGACCTTGCACCGTCGTCTGCTCCCCGTACTTCTGCTGCTTCTGGCGGCTGTTTCGTTCCATGCACAAACTCCCATCTCCACGCCTGATATCCCACCGAGCTTCACCGCGCCGAACATCGGCTTTGACTACGTCAAGCGTGTGGAGATGATTCCGATGCACGATGGCGTCAAACTTTATACGGTCATCGTGATTCCCAAGGGTGCCACGCACGCGCCGATCCTGCTGACTCGCACACCCTACAACGCGGCGGGGCGAGCGACGCGGAGTGAGTCTCCGCACATGCTCGATGAACTGCCGCAGGGCGACGATGTTTTTGTTCATGCCGGATACATCCGCGTGTTCCAGGATGTGCGTGGAAAGTATGGGTCCGAGGGCAAGTACCTGATGACGCCGCCACCGCTTGGCCCACTGAATACCAGCGGCATCAACGACACTACCGACGCCTATGACACCATCGACTGGCTGGTGAAGAACCTTTCGCAGTCGAATGGCAAGGTCGGAATGCTTGGCTCCTCCTATGAAGGCTTCACTGTGGTGATGGCGCTCATTCATCCGCATCCGGCGCTCAAAGTCGCATGCCCAGAAAGCCCCATGGTCGATGGATGGATGGGCGATGACTGGTTCCACTATGGCGCTTATCGTCAGATTAATCTCGACTATATCTCTGAGCAGACTGAAGTGCGCGGTGATGGAAAAATGATTCCTCGCGAGGGTGCCGACGACTATACCAACTACCTCCGCATCGGCTCCGCCGGAGATTTCGCGCGCTATGGTGGCCTCGATCAACTCCCCTTCTGGAAGAAGGTCGAAGAGCATCCCGCATACGATTCGTTCTGGCAGGGGCAGGCGCTGGACAAAGTGATGGCCAAGGTTGCGCTCACGGTTCCTACCATGTGGCTGCAGGGCCTATGGGACCAGGAAGATATGTGGGGAGCCATCCATAGCTATGAAGCGGTCGAGCCGAAGGATACGGCCAACGATAAGAATTTTCTCGTGATGGGACCCTGGCGTCATAGTCAGGTCAACACCGAAGCCTTCTCGCTTGGCCCGTTGCGGTGGGATGGCGACACCGACCTGCAGTTCCGGCGCGACGTTCTTCTCCCATTCTTCAATCAATACCTGCTCGATGGCGCGCCTAAAGCAGACACGCCGCCCGTGCTGATTTACAACACGGGTGAGAACCATTGGGACCGCTTCAAATCGTGGCCACTTAGCTGCGAAAAGGGCTGTGCGAGCGCGTCCAAGCCGCTCTACCTCACTGCTGACAAGAGTCTCTCGTTTGATTCTCCGACGGCCGACGCGCCTAAATTCGACGAGTACGTTTCTGATCCGGCAAACCCCGTGCCGTATCTTCCTCGCCCCGTCAACCCTGTCGACGGGGTGGCGTGGCAGACGTGGCTGGTCACGGACCAGCGCTTCGTCAATGGTCGCCCAGACATCCTCACTTACGAGACTGCGCCCCTCACCGCGCCTCTGCGCGTCAGCGGCGCACCGATCGGCAACCTGGTCGCCTCCACCACGGGCAGCGATGCGGATTGGGTGGTGAAGCTCATCGACGTCTATCCAGGCACCGTCCCATCTCAGCCTGAGATGGGCGGCTATGAACTACCCATCTCGCTCGACATCTTCCGCGGTCGTTATCGCACCAGCTTTGAGCACCCCGAGGCCATCACACCGAACAAGCCGCTCACGTACAGCTTCGGGCTGCCGACGGTGAATCACGTCTTCCTGCCCGGCCATCGCGTCATGGTGCAGATCCAGTCAACGCTGTTTCCGCTCTACGATCGCAACCCGCAGACCTTTGTCCCAAACATCTTCGACGCTAAGCCGGCGGACTATCAAAAGGCTACGCAGCGCATCTGGCACACCCCCGGAGATGCCAGCTTCGTTAGCCTCCCGGTGGTGCCGTAGATCTTACTGCTCGTGATAATTCCGGATCAATCCGCCGTCGAGGAAGTAGGTACTGCCCGTCACGTACGCTCCATCGTCTGAAGCAAGAAACGCAGCAACGCCGGCAACTTCTCCAGGCTCGCCGAGCCGACCCAGTGGAATATTTTTTAACAGGGCATCCAGCTTCGGCTTGTCCGCAAGCAGTGACTTGTTGATCGGAGTATTGATCGCACCCGGCGCAATATTATTCACCGTAATTCCCTGAGGCCCGAGCTCTACTGCGATGTCCCGCATGAGCATTCGCATCGCACCCTTGCTCGCGCAGTAGGTCGAAAAATGGGGAAACACCATGTCCTCATGCACCGACGAAATGTTAATGACGCGTCCCGGCTTCTTCGCTTCGGTCAGCTTGCGGACAAATGCCTGCGTGAGAAAAAACGCGCCTTTGAAATTCACGCCGAGCACCGCGTCAAAGTCAGCCTCGGTCACGTTGACGAAGTCCGCAGATCTCTCGATCCCTGCGTTGTTCACCAGAATGTCGCACGACCCGAGTTGCGTCCACGCTTGCTCAATGAGGTTCGTGCAGTCTGCCAGCACGGACACATCCGCCTTGACCATCACGGCCTTACCCCCTGCCGACGTGATTTTTTCAACCGTACCCCGCGCCTCGTCAGGCTCGACGACGTAATCGACCACGCAGTCCGCGCCCTCCTGCGCCAGTCTCTCCGCGATGGCCTGCCCAATCCCCGAACCCGACCCCGTAATCACCGCAACCTTCCCGTCCAAACGACCCGCCATGATGCTCCTCTCTCATACCCGTTCTGTATCGTTCCGTGGTTCATCGCCGTCAACTTCTACTTAATGTTTGATGCGTCCACTGATAGGATCATTTGCATCCTGTTCGTTCAGCAGTGGATTAAAATCTTCGGGCGCGAAAGAAATTTGTGAGCATCGCGCTGCACTCTTCGCCGAGGACGCCTGCCACTACTTCCACCCGGTGATTCAGCGCAGGATGATTCATCACCGAGAGTACAGACCCGCACGCCCCCGCCTTCGGATCCGCCGTCGCGTAGACGAGTCGCGCAATTCGCGCATGCAGAATTGCGCCCGCACACATTGAGCAGGGCTCCAGCGTGCAATACAGCGTGCAGCCCACTAGTCTGTAATTGTCCAGGGCCACACCTGCAGCCCGCAGCGAGACAATCTCCGCGTGCGCCGTTGGGTCAGAGGTCCGCAGCACGAGGTTGCCACCGCGCGCAATGATCTCTCCGCCTGCCGACACAAGGACAGCGCCTACGGGGACCTCGCCCGCAGCTTCGGCGGCACGCGCCTCGGCCATGGCAAGCTGCATCATCTCAAGATCGGTGGAAAGGGAATCAAAGACCATCTATCCCGTTGTACTACTTTGCCGCTCCCGGCGCGACCTGTGCGGGGGGAGCTACCTCCTTCAAATACTCCGGCGAGAGGGTCTTCTTCTCTTTCGCCAGGGGCAGCAGCGTTGGATAAAACTGCACAAACGTCGTGTCGACCGCGGCGTGCGCCTCATGGCATGTATAGCAAGTCGCGGATCTGGGAATCAGCTTCCCGTTGTCATCGAAGAAGCTCCACTTGCCGCGGTCTTTCACGTGAGTTTCAAGTCCCATGACCTCTGCACTCTGAGTATGCCCCCGCTTGTTGATCGAAATGGGGCTGTCGGCGCCGCGAACCTCGAGCACCATCACGGTTTTATCGGGCCATGTGCCCGTCGCCAAAAAGCTGTGATACGCGGTCGGATTTACAAAGACGTTGTAGAAGATGTGATGGTCGGGCGGCGCAGTGGGCGCATCGTAGGACATGTCGATTCCGGTGGTCAGATAAATCCACTCGCGATAATGTGTCGGCGCGACAAGACTGCCGTCCGCGGCGTAGGCAGGGGCATCGCTCATGGGCGCAGATGCACTCTGTGCCCCCGGCAAGAGTGTTAGCAGGAACAGGGTTGCGGTACAAATAATTTGCTTGGTCATGAGAGGCCTCTGTCTATGCGATACGAAGGTGCGAGCAACTGTGTTCCGCAGATCTGCTAGGAGCGTACCTGCGGTTGCGCTTCAGGCCCGAAAAAACGTTCAATTTGTTGTGCCAACGCGAGCAGTGCCGGACGGCGCTCCGCCATCGCCGTGTCGTCCAGCACAAAGCTCGTTTGCCAGATCACTTCAATCAGCGGCAGCGTGGTTGTCGTCATAAGCTCCTCCGTCGGGAGATGACCAATCGCCGCAAGAATCTCCTCTTCCTCCGGCTCATACTCATCCGCATGCGCGCCCTCTGCAAGATGCCCTTCGGGATCAGCCGCACGGACCAATTCCCGAATCGATTCCATATCCGGCGGTGGCGGCCACGGCTTCGCTACCTGCCCCGCGATCATGCGGGCTCCTGTTGCGTCATGCAGTGCAGAGCACCGAGGCCCCAGATAAAGTCCGTGCAGTGAATCCCCGTCACCGTGCGATCCGGAAAACACTCCGCCAGCGTATTCAGTGCAATGCGGTCGTTCGGATCGTTGAACGTCGGGACCAGAACCAGGTTATTTGCGATGTAGAAATTTGCGTAGCTGGCCGGCAACCGCTGTCCTTCAAACACTACCGGCGCGGGCATCGGCAGGGTCTTGATCGTGAATGGCTTCTTCTTCAAATTTCGTGCTGCATGCAGCCGCTCCAGGTTCTCCGCCAGCGGCAGATGATTCTCGTCCGCGGTATTGTGCTCCACCGCGGTCAGAATGATGTTCACTCCAACGAACCGCGAAATGTCATCGACGTGACCATGCGTGTCATCGCCCGCGCATCCGCGATTGAGCCAGATGACCTTCTCAATGCCCAGATACTGAGCGAAGGCCTGCTCCAACTGCTCGCGGCTCACTCCCGGATTGCGCTGCTGGATGTCACTGAGCAGGCACTCTTCTGTCGTCAGCAAAACGCCCTCGCCATTCGTGTCGATCGACCCGCCCTCGAGCACCAGTCGCCGGGTCTTGCCGTCGGGCATGGTCACGGTTGGCTCAAAACTGGTCATGCCATGCAGCTTGGCCACCTGCTTCGGAATGAGGGCATCGTTGCGCCAGTTGTCATACTTGGCCCAGGCGTTGAACTTCCAATTCGTCAGCGCAACTTCGTCTTCGCCATTCTTGACGAAGATCGGCCCTGAATCCCGCAGCCAGACTCTATCCGTCCGCCAGCAATGAAAGTGCAGCCGCGCCACATTCGACCCCTGGCGCCGCAGCATGTTCGTCGCACGCCGCTGGTCGTCTTCGTCGTTCACCAGGATGTGGACATCTTCAACCTGTGACAGATGCCGCACGATCTCGCAGTACACCCACGGAATCGGTTGAAATTTGTTGGGCCAATCGTCGGGATTATGCGGCCAGGCAATCCACGTTGCTGCATGCGGAGACCACTCAGCCGGCATCCGATAGTCACTTTCAAAGTTCATTGCATTTCCGATCATTCACTTGTCGTATAGAAGGTGTAGGTTGCCTGGTAGGGAACGCGCAGCATGTTGTCCTGGTGTGCTGCATCGCACCCTGTTGCGGGAGCAGCACCGGCCTGCGTCTCCGATCGCCGCACCAGTGTGACTCCCACCAACTCGCCGCTCGCTGCGCCCGTCGAGTGGGTCTGCAGCAGCAGCCATGGAATACTTTCAGCCACATCCGACGGATGCGTTTGGAGCACCTTGCCCTCAATCGCGCTGCCATCATTCCAGGTCCAGGTAGGCCCCTCGCTATGCGTGCCTACTGGTTTATGTGTCGTTGGATCAAACAGCGTCGCCTCTGGAGCGAGGTATGTCCATTGGAAATTCGTGGGCGCATCGGCTGGAGCCGAGCATCGATACACTTGCACGCCCAGCCCTACCGCAGTAATTTTCACATGAGCATTCGGCGGAGGCAGCGTGGGGTCGGGCGTCTGCGGCGAAACGGCTAGCGCGAGGAGTGCGATCGATAAGAGCATAGTTAGTCAGACTTTCTCGACGAAGAAATGGTAAAAGCTTAATCCAGAAACCGACTGGTGATCCCGCCGTAAGCATCGATACGCCGGTCGCGCAGGAACGGCCAATGCTGACGGGTCACCTCGACCTCAGCTGAATCGAGGTCAGCGTACAGAATCTCTTCCTTGTCATGCGAAGCCTTCGCGATCACGCGCCCAAAGGGATCCGCAATAAAGCTACCACCCCAGAACTCTAATCCACTCGCGGCCGAATGATCGCCCGGACCTTCCATCATCACGCCGTTGTGCAGTACATCGCCATGCTCGTGGCCTACGCGATTCACTGCGCAGACAAACACGCCATTCGCAATGGCGTGAGCTCGCTGGATGGTCTGCCACGCGTCATATTGGCGCTCGCCAAACTCGACCTTCTCGCTTGGATGCCAGCCGATCGCAGTGGGGAAGAACAGCGTCTCGGCACCCTTCAGCGCTGTGACGCGAGCTCCTTCCGGATACCACTGGTCCCAGCAAACGAGCGTGCCGATGGGGCCAGCGGAGGTCTTCTGCGCCAGGAACCCAAGGTCCCCGGGGGTGAAATAGAACTTCTCGTAGTAGAGCGGATCATCGGGGATATGCATCTTGCGATAGATCGCCGCAATGTTGTCCTTCGTAGCGGACGCATAGTCCAGAATCGCTGCCGTGTTGTGGTAAAGGCCTGGGGCGCGCCGCTCGAACAAGCTCGCAATCAGCACCAGTTTGAACTCGCGCACCACCTCACTCAGCGCAGCAGTGGAGGGTCCGGGGATCGACTCTGCGGTTGCAAAGAGTGCGTGATCTTCGCGCTGGCAAAAGTACTGCGCGCGAAAAAGCTCCGGCAGACAAATCAACATTGCGCCACCCTCGGCGGCTTCGCGTACCCGCGCTACGGCCTTCTCCAGGTTCGCCTGGGTCGAAGCTTCACAAGACATCTGAATCAGCGCAACGCGCGTGGTAGCCATAAAATTCCTCAATCCTGTGGGGTGCGGGTTCCGCCCATGCAAATGGCGCTGGAATCAGCCAGCGCCATGACATTGCTTTATTTTATCTGCTAGCTACCTATCGTCGAACAGCAAAATCGCCGCCGCAATCGTGGTCGTCCAATTCCCATTCCTGGGGCCTACCGCTGACTGCGTCACATTCGCCGTCCGCACAATCTTGTTTGAGATCCTATAGATCTCCTTCTTTTCATCCCAGCTCTTCTCCGGGTCGAAATCCACGTCCAGCGTGGTAGCCAGCATCTCCGCCGCGAGCTCTTCGGCGTAATCGCCGGCCTGGTCCTCCGTTTGGCCGAAGCTGTGGTGCTCAGACAGGTAGCCGTACATGTTCTTGTCCGTCGGAATCGCGACGCCGATCGAGCTGACCACCAGCCGGTGGGCCTCGCGGGTCGAATTCTCGGCCACAACCGCAAACACCACTTCGCCGGGGTTCAGGTATTTTAGACCCTCTTTGCGCGTGATCATCTTGCAGTTCGGCGGGAAAATCGATGATACCCGCACCAGATTTTGCGCCGCTATTCCCGCGTCCCGCAGCGCCATCTCGAAAGAGGTTAGCCGCTCCTTGTGTTTACCCACGCCTTTGGTAAAAAATAGACGTGTTGGAACCATATTTTTTCCCAATTCCGACGACCCTCCGTGCGCAACGTTGCACACGTGTCCGGCTGCACTTTGCCAGGCCACGTTTTCCCAGTGGAATTATCATACGTCTCGGGCCCGGATTGTGAAGCGGCCACGCCCCCGCAGTCTCCCGGCGAAAACAGCCCTGCGACCCGATAAGCCCGCGTTCTTTATGAAATCTTAATGACAGCTTCTGCTACCTTTAAAGTGAATAACGAAAATGCCCCAGACGTAGCTTTTTGTTGTCAAAGCCTCACCATATAACCACGGCAGCTGACTGCCCATGAAGGAGTGCCATGTCGACCGAATTTCGTAGTTTTCTGGAGTTGTCGTACGAGGAGCTTGAAGAGCTTAATCTGCGAGCCAAGGACCAGCGGAAGCGGCGTGTTGCCGATGATGTTCTGCAGGAAGAGCGTCTGAAGTACCTCGCCGACACGCCCGGTATCAAGGCCGTAACCGTGCTCTTTTCGGACCTCGAAGGCCGGCTCCACATGCTCGACTATGACAAGAAATTCCTGGTCAAGAGCCACGATAATCTTACGTTCGATGGTTCCTCGATTCGCGGCTTTACCGCCCAGCGCGAGAGTGATCTCCGGCTCGCCCTCGATTGGAGCGCCTTCTACTGGACTCCCGCCGACGTTTTTGGCTCCGGCAA
>DATCDL010000108.1:0-8050 GCA_036510715.1 Acidobacteriaceae bacterium | reverse complement strand
GGCAGCTTTCTTTGTCCGCCCCATCGACAGCCGGATACAACCGCCGCTCAAAATGATTGCTCAACGCAGCCACCAAATGCCCGCCTGCTGAAAACCCAAGCACCCCAATCTTGTGTGGATCGATGTGCCACTCCGCAGCATGAAACCGCACCAGGCCCAACGTCCTCTGCGCATCTTCCAACGCCATCGGCGACTCCGGATACGGCCCCGACTTCGGATACGCTGCCGCATCCGAGTACCCGTGTTCACCCGGAACGCGGTACTTCAACACCACACACGTAATCCCTTTGGCCGTCAGCCAGTCGCAGACCTCCGTCCCTTCCAGATCGATCGCCAGCACCTGGTATCCCCCTCCAGGAAACACGACCACCGCCGCGCCCGTGTTCCTCCCCTTGGGCGAATACACCGTCATCGTAGGCCGCGACACCCTCTCCACCGCAACCCACGGTCTGCCCGCAACCAGTGAATCCTTTCCAGTCGTCTCCGCATACTCCGGCCCCTTGACAGGCTGCGCATCCGGCACCGCCCCCGGCCATATCGCAACCTGCACATGTCCCGCCGATGGCTGCCACACTGGCCTCTGCGCCGCCGCGCCGCCAACCGCAACCACCACACAAACCGCAGCCATCAAAGCCTTCATCACGATCTCCAACGAGCAGCATTGAGCAAGAGGATTTCACCTCTCACTTCATCATCGAGCGAGCCCGCGCCGGATTACAGGCCCAGGCATCATAGACTCCGTCCGTTCGATCCACCGTATAGTCGCGGAGGAATGTTGTATGAAGGATATCGGGGAAAACCCATAGTTCGAAAGGCTTATCACCGTGTGGCACCAACCAGACCTCGTCCTTGCAACTGTCCATCTGCTTAAGAACATTGACTGGAAACGGCAGCAGCCGGGTTTCGATGCGGTCAGCATTGCCCTCAATCCTGTAGGGCTGCCGTTTGTAAACGAGCACGTAACGAAGAAGCGTGCGGTCATCTCCGCCATCGGAACCATACCCCATCTGAACTGATGAGCGGCCCCGATACACATCGAGATATCGATCGATCGATTGCCGCGCAACAGCGATGCCCGGCGGCATCATCGACGCCTTGATGTGCCCATAGGCGCGTGGAATGTACACGCAAGCGAACAGCGTGCACGCCACCGCGATGGAATAAATAGGAATCCCTCGGCCCTCATCAGGCGTATCTGCCATGTCTCTCGCGACGAGCGCCATATACACAACGATGGACGGAACGATATGCCACAAATAATGCGGACCCGAACCGTTCTTCGACGTCAGCACTGCCACGATAAGGCAAACCACGATAATCACGAACTCCGGAACCCTATCTCGAAAGGCCATTCCGAAGCGGCGCATGTACAGTTCCATCATCAGACAGGGACTGACCAGGAAGAGCGCAAACAACAAATTGCTGAATGCACTCGATGCGCTGATACCCTCCGCGCGCATGAACAATATCCATGCAACATAGTTGTGCAACGAGATATTCGGTAGAGCAAACGGCGCTAACGTGACCGCAATGGCTGTGAGCAACGTGTAGGCCACCGCTCGAACCCCAAATTTGCGATAGAGCACCAGCAGAGGAAACAGCATGGCAGTGGCTGCGCTGATCTTGAGACCAACGACAAGCCCACCGAAGATACCCGTAAGGATCACAGCGAGAAATTCCACTTCAACGAAGCTGGATAGGATTGCGAGCGCCGTAAAGAGAAATATCCAGATATCCGCTCGGATCGATAACGAAATCTCAGGATGCTGCAGAAGAATACTCATCGGAAATGCGAGCAGAGCGACTGCAGTCAAGGTCGAAACGAATCTACGCAGAAGAAGGAAGAGTACCGCACACACCGCAACAGCGGCCATCACTACCGCACCGCGCATAATCCAGAAGTGATTCACTCCGCCCGCAACCAGAGCCGCGCTATAAATAAGAAATGTAATCGGGCCATACATCAGCGAGTAGCTGAAGTTGGCTGAGGCGGGCGGATGATACATGGGCAGCCCACGAAGGCTAGCAGCCGAAATGCTGATCAAATTAGCTTCGTCGTGCTGGATCATGAAGCAGCGCAGAGAATCAAGTGTGATCGCCAGATAGCTGCAAAGAACAAATAGCCCGGCAGCGAAAGCGCAACGACGCAACCAGATAAACCGGCGTTCCGCAAAGAAAGCCCTGCTCAGAAAAACACCCACCCAGGCAATCCCAACACCCAGAACGAACCACGCTAAAGGAACTTCTCGGAGGTAACGCAAAACAAACTTCACCCCGCGATAAGAATCGATTGAATCCAGCATGTGTTCCTCTCCAGGGTGCCCTCAAAGTTTATCAAGTCAGAATGTATGTATCTTTCGTGAGGCCCCATTCTGAAGCCCACCTCCGCCTCCCGTCTCAAAATTAGAATCATCCCTCCCGGTCTCCACATCTCTACACTCCAATCTCGTCTCCCGGAGATCGCCGATGAACGCCGCCGTCGTCCACGCCTTTGACGCACCACCCCGCTACAGCCCCTTCGCCGATCCCGTCCCCGCCGACGGCGAAGCCCTCGTCACCGTCACCGCCGCGGCTCTCCACCCCATCGTCAAGGCGCTCGCCCGCGGCACCCACTACGGCAGCACCGGCACCCTCCCCTTCGTCCCGGAGTCGACGGCGTCGGCCGTCTCCAGACTCCCCTCGGCCAAATCCCCGCCGGGACCCGCGTCTACTTCGGCGCCACCCGCCCTCATCGCCACCAACCCCCTGCACTTCGCCCTCAAGACCGCCCCCCTGCGCGACATCGAATCCCTCTGGAACGCTCCCGAACAAGCCATCCGCCTCGTCTTCCAACCCTGACGTAGCCAACCCTATATCGGACAAAATCCGTCGGATATAGGACAATAGTCTTTGGCGCGTCTTTTTATCTTCACCTTAGGCCCCCGGCCGGCGCCCACGAAAGCAGAGGATCCGTGGCAGAAACACAGCACCGTCCCACCGCCCCCGTCGTCGGTATCGACCTCGGCACAACCAACTCGCTCATCGCCTTCATGCAGGGCGACACCCCCGTCGTCATCCCCGGCGAAGACGGCACCCCCATCGTCCCTTCGGTCGTCGCCTTCGATCAGGACACGGCCAACGGCTTCTCGGTAGGCAACGCCGCCCGCAGCGTCCTCCTCACCAACTCCGCCAACGCCGTCTACTCCGTCAAGCGCCTCATGGGCCGCGACCTCGCCGACGTCGAGCCCGAACTCAAACTCTTCCCCTTCCGCCTCGCCCCTGATCTTAAACCCGGCGAAGTCCTCAAGCTCAACGTCGGAGGCCTCACCCTCACGCCCCCAGAAATCTCCGCCTACATCCTCCTCCAGCTCAAGCGCAACGCCGAGCGCTTCTTCGGCACCGAAGTCACCCGCGCCGTCATCACCGTCCCCGCCTACTTCAACGACGCGCAGCGCCAGGCCACCAAAGACGCCGGCCGCATCGCCGGCCTCGACGTCCTCCGCCTCGTCAACGAACCCACCGCCGCCGCCCTCGCCTACGGCCTCGACAAACAAACCGCCGACAGCCCCAACGGCATCGACCGCATCATCGCCGTCTACGACCTCGGCGGCGGCACCTTCGACATCTCCATCCTCAAGCTCCACGACGGCATCTTCGAAGTCATCGCCACCGGCGGCGACACCCACCTCGGCGGCGACGACATCGACAACCTCCTCCTCGGCTTAGCCCTGGACGACATCCGCGGAGACCTGGCTGTCGACGTCACCCAAAACCCCGAAGTCATCCAGCAGCTCCGCAAAGCCGTAATCGACGCCAAGATCGCCCTCTCCTCCGCTGATCGAACCACCCTCGATTTAACTCTGCCCCGCGGCGAGCGGTACGCCCGCGAGATCACCCGCGCCCAATTCGAAGACCTCATCGCCGCCGTCATCCAGCGAACCGCCGCCCCCGTCAAGCAAGCCCTCAAGGACGCCAACCTCACCCCCGACCAAATCGACGAAGTCGTCATGGTAGGCGGCTCCACCCGCATCCCCGCCGTCCGCGCCCTCGTCACCCAGCTCTTCGACCTCGACGCCCGCCACCGCAAGCTCCACACCGAGCTCAACCCCGACGAAGTCGTAGCCCTAGGCGCAGCCGTTCAAGCCCAAATCCTCTCCGGCACAGAGAACGCCGCCACCAACGACCTCCTCCTCCTCGACGTCACGCCGCTCTCCCTCGGCATCGAGGCTCTCGGCGGAGTCGTCGCCAAAATCATCCAGCGCAACTCCACCATCCCCGCCTCCGCCACCGAGCACTTCACCACCGGAGTAGACGGCCAGACCAACGTCGCCATCCACGTCCTCCAGGGCGAGCGCGAGCTAGCCAAAGACTGCCGCTCCCTCGCCCGCTTCGACCTCAAAAACATCCCCCCGATGGTCGCCGGCCTCCCTCGCATCGAGGTCAAATTCCTCATTGACGCCAACGGCATCCTGCACGTCAGCGCCCGCGAGCAGCGCAGCGGCCAGGAGGCCCAGATCGAAGTCAAGCCCACCTACGGCCTCACCGACGAGCAGGTGGAAACCATGATCCTTGAATCCTTCGACAACGCCGAAGAAGACATCACGGCCCGCCAGGTCATCGAAGCCAAAAACGAAGCCGAGACCATCCTGGCCGCCGTCGAAAAGGGCGAGAAATCCCCCACCTGGCAGCAGCTCACCTTCGACGAACACGCCGCCATCAAGGCCGCCGCAAACGAGCTCAAGCAGTCCATCCGCGGAGGAGACTACAAGGTCATCCGCAAAGGCATCGAGCAGCTCGACAAGGCCACCCGCCGCTTCGCGGAGCTCATGATGGACGCCGCCGTCACCGGAGCCCTCGGCGGCAAGACCATGGCCGCCGCCGGAGAATCCCTCGCCGCCAACCAGCAGGGCGCAGCCCCCACCGCCCCCCACGCCTTCGCCAAGGCCGAAGTCGAATCCTCCACCCCCGGCGATTCCACCAAGGGCTAGCCACCCAAGCCGCCGGGTGCCCCATATCTCGATTCTGAGATGTGGGCTGTCAACAACCCCGAAACCCCCGGCTACTCCACCGAAGACTAAAGCATTTCTCCCCGAGGTGCAGGACAAGCTGTGTCATCTCGACCGCAGCCAAACGGCCTCATCGTAGCGAAAATGCTGTCATCTCGACCGGAGCCAAACGGCCTCATCGTTTGGCGTAGCGGAGAGACCCCTGTATTCGCCAGGAGCGGCAACGAACTACACCCTTTCGGAGAATGCTCTAACCACCCGAGCCAGCGCCCCCAACCTCCCGCCTACCGCCCCACAACCTCCACCACGGCCTTATCTGGCTCGCTCCAGGCCGCAGCGCCCTCATGCGTCAGCTTGTGCTTCGAGTCATCCCACGAAAGCTTCGTGATCGAGCTGACGCCCTTCTCATACCCGTACGTGTTCCCGTCATCGGAGAACAGCGTAAAGCTCGCATCCGCTCCCGGATAAACCCGCACCGAAGCGATCGCCTGCTTCTCCTTCGTACTCAAAATCTCCGATCCCAGCGGCACAATCGAACCTGCCCGCACAAACAGCGGCAGCGTATCGATCGGAGCATTCACCGTGATCGTCTGCCCGCCCTTGATCCGCTCGTTAGTCCAGTAGTTGTACCAGTCGCAACCCGCGGGCAGATACACCTTGCGCTCCGTCGCTCCCTGATCCGTCACCGGAGCCACAAGGAACGCGGGCCCAAACATATACTCATCCGGAATATCCGCAACCTTCGGATCGTTCGGGAAATCCATCCACAGCGCCCGCATATACGGAGCTCCCGTCTCATAGCTCCGATACGCAAGCGAGTACGTGTACGGCATCAGCTGATACCGCAACCGAAGGTACTTCGCGAGGATCGGCTCCGCCTGTTTGCCGTAAGCCCAAACCTCGTTATGCTGCCTCTCTCCATGCGCTCGCATCACCGGCTGGAACGCTCCCCACTCAAACCACCGCACAAATAGCTCCGGATAATCCGTGTAGTTGCCCACATTCTCCCTCGCATCCGACGGATCGATCAACGGAGTATGCAGCGGCTTATAGCTCGCAGGAAGTGACGGCGAGAAGAACCCCGCAATGTCCGTATCCCAGTACGGCATGCCCGTCGCGGTGAAGTTCAGCCCCGCGGGAATCGATCGCTTCAGCATGTCCCAGGTCGACATAATGTCGCTCGACCAGAACACCGTTCCATTCCGTTGCGCTCCCAGGTAAGCCGCACGCGCCAGGATCATCACCCTGCGGCTATCTCCAAAGTCACGCCTGAATCCCTCATACACAGACGCCGTGTGGAACAACGGATACACGTTGTAATACCGTGCCCCCGAGCCCACAAAGAAGAAGTCCTTCGCCGGATCGATATCCGGCTCCGTCTCATCCAGCCACACATAATCAAAATGATCCGGCTTGATATAACGGTCCCGAATCTCATCCCAGAACCACTTCGCCGCCGCCGGATTCGTCGTATCGATGTTCGGTCCGATCACATCCTTAAACCCGCCCGGGTCCGGAACACCCGCCGCATTATGAATCAGCCAGCCCTTGTCCTTCAGCATGTTGTAAAACTGCGTGCCGGGAGCGTAATGCGGCCACACGCTCAGCAGCGTTTTGATGCCCATCGCATGCAGCTGATCGTTCATCCCCACCGGATCAGGCCACCGCGCCGGGTCAAGATCCATCGCTCCCTGCTTCGTCATATTCAGGAAGTCCACCACCAGCACATCCAGCGGCAGATGACGATCGCGATATCCTTTCGCAACCGCCAGCAGCTGCTCCCGGTTCGGATAGATCGCCTTGCTCTGGATGTAGCCGTACGTCGCCTTCGGCAGCATATGCGTCACGCCCGTCAGCTGCCGGTAGCCCTCATAAATCTCATCCGTGTTCTCGCCCGCAATCACAAAGAACGAAACCCGGTCGCCAATCTGCGACGACCACACATTCTGGTCGTTGAACCCAAGATCAATCGTGGTCTTCGAAGGATTATCCCAGACCAATCCATACCCGTGGCTCGACACCATGAACGGAACGCATACATCCTCTCCGCCAATCGCCACATAATCATGCCAGCAATTAATCCGGTGATCCCGCAGGTCGAGAAACCCCTTCTGCTGTTGCCCCAGACCGTAGTAGTGCTCCCCCGCCGGAGAGTCGAACGTCGCCATCACGCGATAACCCGGGTCGTCCTTCACCCCCTTCGACACACTCGCGTCCGCAGCGTAAGGAACCATCCTCCAGTTCCGCATATGCAACAGCCTCTGCCCCGAAGTCGTCGTCACCGTAAGCGAGTCGTCGCTCGGCCCTTTCTTGCCCGGGCCAAAGTAGTGGTCCCGCAGCGATTGATTCAGCTCGTCGAGCGGCATCGGATGCGGCCGCAGTGCCTCCGGCACATCCTCCGGAGACAGCCGCACCACCAACCTCCCCGACCGAAACACCTCGCTCCCATCCGCTTGCTTCTCCTCCGTCCATCCGGTCATCGACGGAGTTCCCACAAAACCATAGCCCGGCGCCGCAGTCGCCAGCGCCGTAGTCTTGCTCAGCGTCACCCGAAGAATGTTCGGAGCATAGGGCTCGAGCACGATCGTTCTGCCATCACGGTTCAGCACGAAGCTGTTGCCCTGAGCGAGAGATGTAACGCTTCCGATCAAACCAAGGCCAACCATCAGTAGCGTTGCGGTCCGGACGAATGCGAGCGCCCCTTTCAAGAAATGGTGGCTCTGCTGGAAATTCTGGTAAGGGTCCGAAAGGGGATAGCCCTTGAGAGAATGTCGCATTTGTATTTCACCGGATAGCGTTACGTGAGGTAAACGCTTTCTTTCTGAGGCGATCAGGAGCAGGCAAATTCTATGAGTTGGGTGTTTGTTGTGTCAAGATATCCAACTCCGGAGTTCATCGTCTATGAAACTTGACGAAGCTGGCAGTCTAGGAGTCTGTCGGGCATAGCGTTTTTGCCAAGCCCGAAGCAGCGGATTGCGGGACTGGTTTTCGAACGGGGGCGCGCAGGCAGTCATCCTGTTGGTAGCTTATGGCAGGATTTCTTTGCAGTTTCGGGTAAAACGGCT
>DATCDL010000107.1:0-3177 GCA_036510715.1 Acidobacteriaceae bacterium | reverse complement strand
CCGGCCATTGCACCCGGGACAAGAGCGCGGACTTTCTTGTGATCGGGGCGTATCCTTCGGAATCAAGGAGGAAGCTTCTGATACATGTGATCGTACGGTTGGTTTCAGTTCGTGCCGCTGGTTGCATTTTTTGCATGGCGTTGCCCCTGTGCCTGCGCTCCGCCGCGCAAGAGACAGCAGTTACGCCGCCCCCCTACAGGATCGAAACCACCGTCAACAGAGTGTTGGTGCCAGTCGTGGTTCGCGACAAAGAAGGGCACGCCATCGGTGACCTCAAAAAAGAAGACTTTCAGGTCTTTGACAACAACAAACTGCAAATCATCTCCGGCTTGAGCATTCAGCAGCGCGTTGCCCCTGGAGGCACTCCCGCCAGCAACACGCAAAGCGGTTCACCAGCGCCAACTTCTCCCAACACCACACCCAAATCTTCACCCTCCCAGGATCGCTTTGTCATCTTCGTATTCGACGATCTGCATCTGGGCGCCGAAGGCCTGGAGCACGTCAAAAAAGCCGGGGTCAAAGTAGTAACCGAGTCGCTGACAGACTCCGATGTGGCTGCGGTGATCTCTCTGTCGGGCCGAACCAACAGTGGTCTCACGCACGATCGCGCGAAGTTGCGGGATGCCATCATGAGCCTGCAGACTCATGCCCCCTACAGCGCCACCGGCAGCGATTGCCCCAACATCGACTACTATCAGGCCGACCTCATCGCGAACAAGCACAACAACACAGCCATCACATCCGCTATCCAGCAAGTATTGAATTGCGCACCCGGAATGGATGCTCAGCGCGACCAGGTCCTGGCGGAAAATATCGCCGAGTCGGCCGCCAGCCGCGCTCTAGTCATAGGCCATCAAGACATTCAATTAACTCTGGCTAACCTCGCAGAGATTGTGCGCAGAGTCTCCACCTTGCCGGGTCAACGCACACTGATCCTGGTATCCCCCGGCTTCCTCGCCTTCGAACCGGACATGGTGAGCCGGGAATCGAAGATCATCGATCTCGCAGCACAGTCGGACCTGACCATCAGTACCCTCGATGCACGCGGGCTCTACACCACAGAGTTCACCGCCAGTGAACACAGCCCTTCGCTGATCGGGCAAAACTTTCAGGTAAGTTATAGCTCCCATCGCAACGCAATGACCATGGCAGAGAATCCACTGTCCGAACTCGCGAATGGAACCGGCGGCACGTTCTTTCACAACAGCAACGATCTCAATGCAGGATTTAAGAGCCTCTCCGAAGCACCAGAATATGTGTACCTTCTTGAATTCCCGCTCGGCGACACAAAGCAGGACGGCTCCTACCACCGCTTGAAAGTGAAAGTAGATCGCGACGGTTTGAAGGTGCAGGCCCGCGAAGGTTATTTTGCTCCAAAGCATACGAACGACAAGAAATAGATCCCCAGCACGAACGATTCGTGAAGAGAGTGTGATGGCGGACTTTGCGATCTGGATCCGCTACGAATGGGTGTTAAAAAACTTCTTCATCTCCTCGATTCCTTGCGTTTCATTCGAGAGGTAGACGCGATCGTCTGCGTTGGCAAGGCCTTCAGGTGGCCGGACGCAAGGGCATTCGATCAGTGCGTCGGCCTGATGTGGAGTGACCGCGTCAACTCCGCGCAACCGTGGGGTCGTTTTTGTCGTTGTCATTGCTTTTTCCCTTTCCCGAAGACAGAGCGGGCAACAGCCTAACCCACGGTCGGCGCGCCGGCGCCGGTCACTCCACACTGACTGTTAGCGCCAATCGGGATCAGTTTGATCCTTGCCGCCGGGTGCCCTCACTTAGTCTGACTCCAACCGGCTCGCTTATACTGTAGCCAGGGATCTATTGGAAATCGAAGAAAGGAATTGTTCCTAGCTGATTTAGTACATAAGCCACCGCATCCCAGACAGATACGAAACAGTTGAAATAGGCTTTGTGTCGCGTAAAACTAGGTCCTTGTAAGGGACAAAGTTACCAACTTAATGCCATCCGGCACGACAATTTGGCACGCGACACGACAAATTCGCAAAGGACAAAACGGAGCAAATTTATGGCAAAAGGCGTCAACAAAGTTTTCCTCCTCGGCAACGTCGGTAAAGACCCCGAGATTCGCACCACCCCCGGCGGCATGACCATCGCCAACTTCACATTGGCCACCGCCGACCGCGCCAAGGATTCGTCGGGCGCATGGGTAGACAAGCCTGAATGGCATAACCTCGTCTGTTTTGACAAGCTCGCTGAGACAGCAAGGAACTACATAAAAAAAGGGTCTTCGCTGTTCGTCGAAGGCAAGATCACCAACCGCTCCTGGGACGACAAAGAGACCGGGCAGAAGAGATACCGCACCGAAATTATCGTTAACGACTTTACCTTTGTCGGCGGAAAATCTGAAGGCGGAGAACGCAGCAGCTCCTCCGGCAGCTACAGCTCCTCGCGCTCCTCCTCCTCCGCCCCGGTCTCCGCTCCCTCCAACGACTACGCCGACCAGGGAATCACCGACGAAGACATCCCCTTCTAAACCTGCCTCAAACCCGGAGCCCACCCACGACGACCTCATCGCGTGAGTGGGCACCAGCCTTCCAATCCCCAGCTAAATCCCCTCGAATTCTTCCTGCCTCCAGCCTCAAGCTGCGGCCACCTCTTGCTGCACCCTAAAAAAGCCTGTCAAGCCCCCTCCTTCCCCAAAATCTGCGCAACCCCTTGAAATCAAAGCAAATAATAGTTTTCAAAACTTGGCATAGTTGCCCTGCGCCACTCGCTATAATAGAAATAGGTGCAATTCGACCCTTGCAACGAGTTACAGAGCAGTTTCTTCTAACTCCATTGTTTTGAAGCTTCTGCCCATAAATTCTCTGAAATGAACATTTTGGCGGAAAATAGGTCTGTAAGCTATTGATTCCACACAACACCCTTCGATGAGGGGAGGGGGGTACCCCCCGGATGCACCATCCACATACCGTTGATGGCAGCGTCACATGCTTCGAGTGTGCTTTTCCCCATGCAGCCTGCTTCTACCTCCATCCGTTCTCTCCGATTCGTACGCGCGCTCATCCTGCTCGGCTGCGCCTTGGGAGTAGCTTCGGCCCAGCGTCACGACCTTGGGTCTTCCCCACCCACGGCACCCCCACCCAAGCCTGTTGTCGTACCGCAAGTCATCGTTCCGGACCCCATCTTCGCTGGTCTCGGTCCGAT
>DATCDL010000106.1:0-4215 GCA_036510715.1 Acidobacteriaceae bacterium | reverse complement strand
CCGCGGAACGGGTGTTCCAGTTGCTGACGCAGGTGAGTGGGCGTGCGGGTCGCGGTGAGCTGCCGGGAAAGGTGCTCGTGCAGACATATCAGCCGGACCATTATGTGAACAAGTTTGCGCGCGAGCACGATTACATCGGCTTTGCGGCGCGGGAGCTTTATTTCCGGCGGGCGATGCGGTATCCGCCGTTCAGCGTGCTGGCGAATGTGATTATTCAGAGCGAGCGGCTGGAAGAGGTTTTGGATTGGTCGACGCGGCTGGGGCGGTGGGTGCAGCAGAGGAAGCTGGAGGGAGTGAGGGTGCTGGGGCCAGCGGCAGCACCGAATTCGCGGCTGAAGCGGATTTATCGTTACCACCTGGTGCTGAAGGCGGATCGTCGGGATGTGCTGGGGGCGGCACTGCGGGAGATGCTGGCGGTGGTGGATCGCGAGGAGATCCCTCGGCGGGCCGTCATCGTGGACGTCGACCCGATGCACCTGATGTAGGCGCGCTGCAGCCGATTTAGGTTAGTCGAGCACCTGGAGATCTTTACCCGGCTTGAAGCGAACGGCCTTGCCCGGTGCGATGGTGACCTCGGTACCGGTGCGCGGATTGCGACCGACTCCGGTTTTGCGAGGCTTGACGGTGAAGACACCGAAGCCGCGCAGTTCGATGCGGTCGCTGCCACCGAGAGCCTTCTTCATCGCTTCAAAGATGGCGTCCACGGCGGACTCAGCCTTGGTGCGGGGAAGGCCAGTGCGCTCGACTACCCGCTGAATTAGGTCTTGCTTGATCAATGGAGGTCGCCTTCCTGAATTCCCGCTCACTACAGTGAGCGATTGTTTGACTGTTCCCAGCCTACACTGGGATGGTAGAAAGCTTGATTTGGGTTGTCAATTCTTTTGGAGGCAAGTTCCGGATTGCAAACGAACTTGCAAGGCCCACAGGAGTTTGCGGTAGGCTCGAAGGGACGCAATATCCAAGTGAAAGGAATCGCGCGGCGGGGTAAGCCGTGACGATGGGAGATCGATGTCTATCAAGAGCGATAAGTGGATTCGGAAACAGGCCATTGAGAACAAGATGATCGAACCGTTCTGCGAGAAACAGGTCCGCGATGGCGTGATCTCGTATGGGTTGTCCTCGTATGGATACGATCTGCGCGTGTCGAACGAGTTTAAGATTTTCACGAATGTGAACAGCGCGATCATCGATCCGAAGAACTTTGATGAGCGGTCGTTCGTGTCCGTGGAGGCGGATAGTATTATTGTTCCTCCCAACAGCTTCGCGCTTGCGCGGTCGGTGGAGTACTTCAAGATACCGCGCGACGTGCTGACAATCTGCGTGGGCAAGAGTACGTATGCTCGCTGCGGCATTATTGTGAATGTGACGCCATTTGAGCCGGAGTGGGAAGGATTTGTGACGCTGGAGATTTCGAATACGACGCCGCTGCCAGCGCGGATTTATGCGAATGAAGGGCTATGCCAGATCCTGTTCTTCCAGAGCGATGAGGTTTGCGAGACAAGCTATGGGGATCGCAAGGGCAAGTATCAGAAGCAGCAGGGTATCGTTCTACCAAAGTTATAAACGGGCCGCGAGGCGGAGATAGAAAGACCGCAGCGGGCGAAATATGAGTCGTGACTTGTGACGAAGCAGTTCAGGGCGTGCATTGGAGTGGTTGCGAGTGATTCCCTGCGCTCGATGGGGTTGATGGCGATCCTCGAAGACATGGCCGGGATCACAACGTCAGCGCTGGAGTTGGAGGAGATCTTCGACGCGGAGGGTTTCAGCGTGCTGTTTCTGGATATGCGCGCGCCTCTTGAGGTAATCCTGCAGACGATCACGCGGCTGCGGAGAGACCGGCCAACGATGAAGCCGATCGTGATGGGAGAGGCTCTCACTCCGGAGCAGATTCAGTCGCTGATTGGGGCCGGAGCGAAGGGGTTTCTGCTTGAGACGGCTGGCATCAGCGAGATCAGCATGGCCGTGGAAATCGTCCTGGACGGATCGATATGGGCTCCACGGAAGGTGCTTGCGAGCCTGGTGGAGGCGGGAACGGCGGGGACTTCCATCATGGGACCGCACCTTGGGACGAATCAACTGATCGACGAAATGCTGACGGATCGCGAGCGTGAGGTGATGCACTTATTGATGAGTGGGCGGTCGAATCGTGAGATTGCTTCGGCGATGGGGATCGAGCAAGCCACGGTGAAGGCGCATCTTGGCAGGATGCTGCGCAAGACTCGAGCTAGTAACCGGGTGGAGTTGACGCTGCGGGCGATGGAAGAACGTGCCGGCGAGCTGAAATAGCGGGGAATATACCACTAAAGGCTGTCAAAGTTATGTAGGGATATCACAGATGTCGAGGTGGTTTACGCTCAAAGGTATACATTCCTAGGTACTCTTGTAACTATCGGTGGTAATAGCGCATAGTTGATGACAGTACAAACCTGGGAGAATCGGGTTGCAAGGGGAGGCTGGAGACAGTCGCTTCTTGCAACCCACTTTTTTTGCTTGATGCAACCTACGGTAGGCTGTTGCCGTCAGATTGAGGGTGTGGAGGGGATGAATTTCCTACCGCAATCTGCTTCTGTACGATACGAAAGGTTATGAAATGAAAAAGGTTATTGGAGTTCTTTGTGCCCTGGCGATGACAGCGGGCGTGGTATCCGTGAAGGCAGAGGATATGAGCAAGTTGAACGACCGTCTGATGGATGCGACGGGCGTCATCCAGGAGATCATGGCGACGCCGGACAGGGCGATTCCTCAGTCGATTCTGGCGGGTGCATCGTGCGTGGTGGTCATTCCCAAGTACAAAAAGGGAGCGTTTGTGATTGGCGCTCAGTATGGTCAGGGTGTGGCGACGTGCCGCACGCCTCGTGGCTGGAGCGCTCCGGTGTTTGTGCAGTTGGCCGGTGGCAGCTTTGGCTGGCAGATTGGCGGACAATCGACTGACCTGGTTCTGGTCGCGATGAATCAGCACGGTCTGCAGGACATGCTGCGGAACAAGTTCAAGCTGGGTGCCGATGCGGCGGCGTCTGCTGGCCCGGTAGGGCGCAATGCGCAGGCTGGTACGGACTGGAAGCTGAATGCTGAGTTCCTGACCTACTCTCGCAGCAAGGGCCTGTTCGCTGGAATCGATCTGGATGGAACTGTGTTGTCGCAGAATCAAGATGACACTCGCACTGAGTATGGCTCGAACGTACCGTTCGCAGAGGTGCTCCGCGGGCAGGTTCCGACGCATGAGAACGCCCGTAGCTTCGTTCACACGGTTGCGAAGTACTTCGTCGTATCGAAGGACAACCAGGACTAATCACGCGAACAGCGCGATGAAGTTGGGGAGGGGACGGCCTTGGCCGTCTCCTCTCTTTTTTGGCGCTACCGGATGATGCGGACTCGGGGTGAAGTTGCGTACACTGGCTTTGGTTGGAGAACGCAATTCAGAACGAGCCTGTCAACGAGCCTGTAAGGCAAATCACGCTGCGCGAGCGACTGGAGAACCGGGCGCTGCGGTCGATGGTGGGTGCGATCGGGCTGCTGCCACGGAGTATGGCGAGAGCTGTGGGCGCGGGAATTGGTGCGGCAGCGTGGAGGCTGCTGGGCAGGCTTCGCGCGGTGGGGATGCGCAATTTGGAGCTGGCGTTTCCTGAGAAGTCCGAGACGGAGAGGAAGACGATTCTGCGCGGGGTTTACCGGTCGCTCGGATGGGAGGTTGGCGAATTCTGCAAGATGAGTGGGTATACGGCGGAGCAGGCGTCGGGGTTTATTCGCTACGACGGGCTGGAGCACTATCTGGCGGCTCGGGAGAAGGGCAAGGGCGTGCTGGTGCTGACGGGGCACCTGGGGGCGTGGGAGCTTTCGAGCTTCTATCACTCGTTGATGGGGTATCCGATGTCGCTGGTGATTCGGCGGCTGGATAATCCGCAGGTGGATGCATTTGTGAACAGGATTCGGTGTCTGCATGGGAACCGGGTGATTCACAAGGACGATTTTGCTCGGGGGCTGCTGACGTCGATGCAGCGGGGTGAGACGGTGGGAATTTTAATGGACACCAATATGACACCACCGCAGGGAGTGTTTGTGCCGTACTTCGGCGTGGAGGCTTGCACGGCTTCGGGGTTGGCTCGCGTGGCGCTGCATTCCGGAGCGGCGGTTCTGCCGGGGTTCCTGGTGTGGGAGCGGGCAGAGCAGAAGTATGTGTTGCGGTTTGGGGAGCAGTTGGAGTTGATTCGCACGGGG
>DATCDL010000105.1:0-3576 GCA_036510715.1 Acidobacteriaceae bacterium | reverse complement strand
CTCGGATCGCGCTGCGATGGCCGGGCGCTCGGAATCTCCCCATATTGCTCCGCCTGAACCGGAGGGGCCGATTCCACCCCTGGGGGTGAGGGGGGCTCGATGACCCGGAAGTGTCTGGCGCTGAGTGTGGTAACTAGATCGAGACCCTCTACGTCGATACAGTGCGGCCAATCGTCATGTGGCAGGACTACAATTCCGATGACATCAGTTGGACCGACAGCCGCCCCATGACCGCGGGAACATGAGGCTGTAAGGCTGCAAATCACCTCCCTTGATACTCCGCAGAACGTTATCGAAACACAATGGATGGAAGGATTTTCAATGGCAATCAGTGATATTGTTCAGAGCCAGCCAATGGCGAGCTCTCTCGTTCGCTCGAAAAAAGTAGCGAACGATTTCTCAATTCAAGTGGCAACAGTAAACGGATCGGGTTCACAATCTGCCAACAGCATTCTGCTGCGCAGCATCTTCAGTATGGGTGTGCCCGTGTCGGGGAAGAATCTTTTCCCTTCGAATATCGCAGGGCTTCCCACGTGGTTCACGATTCGTGTGAGCGGCCAGGGATGGGTGGCGCGGAAGAATGACATCGATGTCTTGATTGCGATGAATGCCGAGACCGTGCATGAGGACGTGCACACCCTTCAGGCTGGTTCGGCTGTTATCTTCGATGAGATTCTGAACCTTGAGGAACGGCGTGCCGATCTGACGTACTATGCTGTCCCGTTCGATCGGCTGGTCGTTGCGACGGGCGCCGAGGCGAAGCTTCGTAAACTGATTAAGAACATGGTCTATGTGGGTGTCGCAGCACAGTTGCTATCGATAGATATGACGTGTGTCGAGACAGTGGTACGCAAGCAGTTTGCGAAGAAGTTGAAGGCGGCGGATTTGAACTGGAAAGCCGTACAGCTTGGCTATGAATATGCAGCCAGCACACTGACCAAGGAAGATCCATACGTGGTTGAGGCTATGAACGCCACCCACGGCAAGATTATTGTCGATGGGAATGCCGCTGCAGCGATGGGGGCGATGTTTGCCGGTGTGACCGTCGTCAGTTGGTACCCGATTACGCCGTCCTCTTCGGTGGTTGAGCAGTTGATTGGCTACATGAAGAAATATCGCGTTGAGGAGGATGGCAAGGCGAACTTTGCGATCGTGCAGGCGGAGGACGAACTAGCCGCCATTGGCATGGTGCTTGGTGCAGGATGGGCTGGTGCTCGGTCCATGACCGCGTCATCCGGCCCCGGGATATCGCTGATGGCTGAGTTCGCGGGGTTGGGCTACTTCGCCGAGATTCCTGGAGTCATCTTCGATATCCAACGGACCGGACCTTCGACGGGACTGCCCACACGCACAGCGCAGGGCGACATTACGTTCATCGCTGGGCTCTCTCATGGCGATACGAAACACATCCTGCTGCTCCCTGGAACGGTGAAGGAATGCTTTGAGTTTGCGATGGAGGCCTTTGATCTTGCGGAAGGTTTGCAGACGCCGATCTTCGTGCTCTCGGATCTCGATCTGGGGATGAATAATTGGATGTCGGAGCCGTTTGAGTATCCTGAAAAGCCACTTTCGCGTGGCAAGGTTCTCGACGCAAAGCAACTGGATGAGTTGGGTGGATTCGCTCGCTACAAGGATGTGGATGGGGACGGTATTCCGTACCGCACGCTTCCGGGAACGGCTCATCCGGCGGCAGCCTACTTCACACGCGGCAGTGGCAAGAACGAATCGGCCAAATATACGGAGCGGCCGGAGGATTATGAGTACAACATGCTGCGACTCGTACGGAAGTTCGAGACCGCAAAGAGCATGGTCCCCAAACCCATTGCGGAGGGCACGGGCAAGGAGAAGGTCGGGATTATCGCGTTTGGCAGCAGCCACTGGGCCGTCATCGAAAGCCGCGACCAACTGGAGCGCGAGCTTCATTTGAAGACCGACTATCTGCGTGTTCGCGCCTACCCGTTTACGCGGGAAGTGGATGATTTCGTTGCAAAACATGAGACGGTCTATGTCGTCGAACAGAACCGTGATGGGCAATTATTAAATCTCTTGAAGGTTGATCTTGATCCTGCCCTTGTCACTAAACTGCAATCCATCACACACTTCAATGGGCTGCCCCTTGACGCACGTACGGTTACCCGGGCAGTGGCATCACTCGAAGGAGCACACAAGTAATCATGTCGACTACACCTGTTACTTCAGCAGCAGCTAAGACAAATCGTATCGGACTACAAGTTCTGGATTACCGCGGCAGCAAGACGACGCTGTGCGCCGGTTGCGGACACAACGCGATAGCGGAACGCATTCTCGAGGCTTATTACGAGATGGGAATTCAGCCGGAACGCGTGATGAAGATGAGCGGGATTGGCTGCTCGTCCAAGTCGCCCGCTTACTTCATGTCGCGCTCGTTCAGCTTCAACTCAGTGCATGGTCGTATGCCTTCGGTGGCAACCGGCGCGCTGCTTGCCAATAAGACCATGCGGTCCATTGGCATCAGCGGCGACGGAGATACGGCGTCGATTGGCATGGGACAGTTTGTGCATCTACTTCGGCGCAACGTTCCGATGATTTACATCATCGAGGACAACGGTGTTTACGGTCTGACGAAGGGGCAGTTTTCTGCAACGGCCGATATTGGCTCGAAGTTGAAGACCGGCGTCGTGAATGATCTGGCACCGATCGATGTGTGTGCGCTTGCGATTCAGATGGGAGCGACGTTCGTTGGACGCTCCTTCTCCGGAGACAAGAAACAACTTTCGACGATGTTGAAGGCAGCGATCGCACATCGAGGCACTGTGCTGCTTGACGTGATCTCGCCATGCGTGACCTTCAATGACCACGAAGGGTCAACCAAGAGCTATAAGTACATGCAGGAGCATGACGACGTCGTCAGTGAGATTGGCTTTATCCCTCCCTATGAGGATATTGCCGTCGAATACGACCCTGACACTACCGTCGACGTTCAACTGCATGATGGTTCTCATCTGCGGCTGCGCAAACTACATGAAGATTACGATCCTACGAGCAAAGGTCGTGCCGTTAGCATGTTGATGGAAGCACACGAGAAGGGAGAAATTCTGACGGGTGTCTTCTACGTGAGCGCGAAAGAAGAGGACTTTACGTCGACGCTGAATATGGTCGATGAGCCTCTGGCCACGCTGTCCTCGGATCGTGTACGCCCGGGCCGCGAGGTCCTCGCCGAACTGATGCAGGAACATCGCTAGGGAATGCATGAACGTATGAATGGAACTTGTCTCCGCGTGGGGACGATGTTCTGAAGCAGAAAGCCAACTTGATTATTCTCCGCGCACTGGAATCATATCGATTCCAGTGCGCGGATTTGTTTAAGAGCTTGTTACCCTTGGGTTACTTCTTTGGCTGATGTTGATCTTGATTCGTCGATAGAGTAGGCCCGGAGATGAGCGTCTTCACGCAGGCCTGATGGGATGGGTAAGATGGTTCAAAAGACGGAAGGTTTGTCAGGTCTTCTTATCTGAGAGATGTGCAGCGACGCCGGGCTTGGAAGTCTGTCTGTATACCTTGGTATTCGATTAGGAACGAGCGAGACTTCGGTACAGA
>DATCDL010000104.1:0-5711 GCA_036510715.1 Acidobacteriaceae bacterium | reverse complement strand
TTTGATACCGATGCAAGCTTCGGGCATACCATCGGTGGCGTAGTCAACCAGGTGACCAAGAGCGGAACCAACCGCCTGCATGGGACGGCATATGAGTTTTCGCAGCTTTCCGCTCTGGACGCAAACACCTATTTCAACGATCGCAGCAAGGTAAAACTACAAGTAACGCACTTCAACCAATATGGCGGCACTATAGGCGGTCCGGTCGTCCTTCCGAAGCTCTACAACGGAAAGGACAAACTATTCTTCTTCTTTGCGTTTGAAGGATTGAAGGATTCGCAGCCAAACACCTACCCAACTACAGTTCCAACCGCAGCAGAACGCAGCGGCGACTTTTCGCAATTGCTCACCGCAGGATGCAAGACCGGAGCCTATACAGTCGATTCGTCGGGCCTGGCAACTTGTAGTGACGGAACCAAGGATCCAAACCAGATTTACAACCCATTTACCGCGACAGAGAGTGGGACGACGATCACACGTTCGCCCATTGCCAACAACCAACTGCTGGCGGCGCAAACGCCGATCAACGGGGTTGCAGCAAAGTATTTGAGCCTGATTCCTCTACCCAACAACACGAACGGCGTGGGTGCGAGCGGCCAGGACAACTACATTTCGAACGCTCCGAGCGCGGACACTTACAACAACGAGTTCGGTCGTCTGGACTACAACCTTAGCTCACGCGATCATGTCTTCTTCGACTTTCGTCACAACAACCGCACCCAAGTGAAGAACGACTACTTTGGTAATGGCATCACCGGAACTTCTCTGCTGCGCGAGAACTTCGGTAGCACCCTGGATAATGTTCTGACGATTAGTCCAACGACGATTCTCGATACCCGCTTCAACTGGACATACTTCGACGAGGTGCATGGAACCCCGGCGTCAGCCTACGGCCCCGCATCAGTAGGACTGCCTTCGAACATGCAAAGTGCCAGCGAGTTTCTGCAACTGCCTTACATTAACTTCAACACTGGCGGCAGCTGCGGAAATGTTTCCAGTTTTCAATGCCTCGGAGCAACAGGTTCAGGAATCGATCCAACAACCAGCTACCAGGCATTTGCTGATGTCGTAAAAATTCTGGGACATCACACTCTGAAGATCGGCTTCGATGGACGGCAGTATCGCCTTCGGGTAACGAACTACGGCAACTCATCAGGCACCTTTACATTCAACTCGAACTTCGTCACGGCAGGTACCGGTTCGGCAAGCCAGTCGTTTGGCGGCGATCTCGCAGACTTCATATTCGGTCTGCCGGGTTCAGGCAGCTACGATCTGGGAGCAAAGGCAGACTATCGGAACTACTACTTCGGAACGTTCGTGCAGGACGACTGGAGAGTGAACGATCGTCTCACCCTCAATCTAGGAGTGCGGTTCGACATTGATACGCCTTTCGGCGAAAAGTTCGGTCGC
Organism: Acidobacteriaceae bacterium; assembly: GCA_036510715.1. GTDB lineage: Bacteria > Acidobacteriota > Terriglobia > Terriglobales > Acidobacteriaceae > Granulicella. The sequence continues at coordinate 4,301 of DATCDL010000104.1, read as the reverse complement.
ACGGTCAATGGTTTCAATCCGACAGCAATCAACTCCGCTTCGGCGGCCGCCGCAGCAGCATATGCTGCGAAGCCAACTTCCACAGTGCCGGTGAGCGGGTTCAACACGCTCGGTGGACTCACCTTCCCCAACGGAAACGGAGGCGCGCCTTACCAGACAAATAACGGCTTCGTGAGCCCACGCTTCGGCTTCTCTTATAGTCCCGCGGTGTTCCACGACAAGACAGTCATCCGTGGCGGCTTCGGAATCTTTGTCCAGCCGGAAACAGTGTCCAATCTGAACGCACAGGGAGTTACTTCCTCGACTGCAATCTCCAACCAGGAAGGCTTCAGCGCGACGACAACCTATACGGCATCGAATGATAACTATCTAACGCCAGCCAATACTTTCAGCAATCCCTTCCCGGCTGGCTTTCAGCAACCGGCGGGATCGTCGCTGGGAGCGAGCACCTTCCTTGGTCAGGCAATCAGCTTCTTGTCTCCCGTGGAACATGATCCGTATTCAGAGCGTTGGGATATCGGGTTCCAGCAATCTCTTACCCCCAGCACCATGTTTGAGGCGCTGTACGTAGGCAATCATGCCCTGCATCTTCCGATCGCACAGCAGAACCTCAATGCAACCCAGGAGCAGTATCTTTCGACAACGCCTTACCGGAATCAGGCAATGTCAAAAGCATATGGAGCGACGGTATCAAACCCGTTCTACAATTTGCTTCCGAACGGGGGCTCTGCAAATGGAAAAACTGTATCTCTGAGCAGCCTGCTCGTGCCCTATCCTCAGTTCGGAACGAACAATATTCTGAGCCAGAACATCACGGCTGGGCAGTCCTACTTCCACAGCGTGATCCTGCATATCGAACAGCGAGAGAAGCACGGGTTGACGCTGACCGCCAACTACAGCTTCTCGAAGTTGACCGAGGCGGATACGTACTTGAACGATGAGGATTCCGGCCCGACGCATCGCATCTCGCCATTCGATCACACGCATCACTTCACCGTGGGCGCAACCTACGAACTTCCCTTTGGCCGTGGCAAGATGTTTGCCTTCGGTGGAAGCCGGGTGATGAATGAGATCCTGGGTGGCTTCGTGGTCAACGGAGTGTTCCAGTTCCAGACCGGTGCGCCGATCGAATTCTCTGCCGACATTCCACTTCAGCCTGGCGTAACGCTGCGCCAGATCAGCAATCAACCACGGAATACATCCGTGGTTGGCTCTGGAACTCCAGCATTGAACGCGAGCCAGTTCGTTACGGGTAATTCCACTGCATGCCCGACGACCGGTGCCTGCGATGGATCCACCTTCATCAATGGCCAGTACTATGACCATTACCGGACGCTGCCACAAACACTGTCGTGGGTTCGGGGCGACGGCTTCAACAACTTGGATGCTTCGATCCTGAAGGACTTCCACTTTACGAACAGCGCTTATCTGCAACTGCGGTTCGAGACTTTCAATACGCTCAATCACCCGATCTTCGCGGCGCCTAATGTCACCAGCGCTACGGCGAGTAACTTCGGGTATATCACCTCAACGTACGCCAACAGCCTTCCAAGGCAGGTGCAGCTCGGCGCTCGCATCGTGTTCTAACCACCACTGCAAAAGAATGATCAAAGAGACCCGTTCACTGAGCGGCTCTCTTTGCTTTTGCTCCTCGAACTTGTGGATTCACCATTCAACTTCGAAAACTTCCAGGCTGATCGCCGCTAGAATGGACTGATGAGTACGTTGCCATTCGCTCCGTCCCGCCCGCGCCGCACCCACCAGACTCTGCTGGTCGATGCCGACGACACGCTGTGGGAAAACAATATTTATTTTGAGCGGGCCATCGCTGAGTTCATCTCCTATCTGGACCACCGCGTCCACACTCCCGCCGAGGTCCGCGAGCATCTAAATACCTGCGAGCGTGCCACGATTGCGACCCATGGCTACGGCGTCGAAAGTTTCCGCCGCTCACTCATTGCCTGCTTCGAGCAACTGAGCGAATCCGCTGTTACTCCTGAGCATCACGCCAGCATTGTTTCATTTACAGAGGCCATTGCCTCCAATGAGATCGAGCTGCTACCCGCCGTCGAGGTGACCCTTCGAGAACTACAACAGCGCCATGAGCTCATCCTCGTCACCAAGGGCAACATCCTCGAACAGACAGGCAAGCTGGAGCGTTCCGGTTTGCGCCCCCTCTTCAACACCGTCGAGGTGCTCGCCGAAAAGCACCACGAGGCCTACCGCGAGCTGATTCACCAGTACGACTTCGAGCCATCTTCCACGTGGATGATCGGCAACTCGGCCAAGTCAGACATCAACCCCGCGCTCGCCGCAGGTCTCAATGCCGTCTTCATTCCGCACGATTTCACGTGGGTTCTGGAGCGTGACATTGTAGACCCGCTCGCAGCCGGCGAACGGCTGCTGGAGGTCGGAACCTTCGCCGACCTCCTTCATTACTTCTAGCTACTGCTCGTCGTTATAGATTCCCATCTGTACTGCGCCGCCCTCAACCAACCTTGCGCGGAACATTCCCGGAGTATTGAATCCCCAGGCGATCTGTCCATCCGGAGTCATCGCGATCACTCCGCCGTCGCCCTTCATCGCTGTCAGTTGGCCATGAATCACATTGTCCACCGCCGCTTGCAGGCGCATGCCCTTGTACTGCACGAGCGCGCAAATCGTCCGCGCCACGGTCAGTCGAATAAAGTATTCGCCAGTGCCCGTCGCCGACACACCACACGACTGGTTGGACGCGTACGTCCCTGCACCAATAATCGGCGAATCCCCTATGCGTCCAAACCTCTTCCCGGTTAAGCCGCCGGTGGTTGTGCCTGCGGCGATGTTCCCCGCCCTGTCACGCACCACGATACCCGTCGTACCCCATTTGTGCGCGTCCGGCGTTTCCAGCTGGGCGATCGGTTTCGTTGGCGCAGGAGGCACGCCGGCCGGCCTGGGTGGAATCGGCAACCCCTCCTTCTTCAAGTCCCGCACCAGGCTCTGCCAACGCTCCTCCGTAAAGAAATAGGACGGGTCGACCTGCTGCAGTCCCACGCTTGCCGCAAACTTGTCAGCACCAGACCCACTGAGCATCACAAATGGCGACTTCTGCATGACCGCCTTGGCTAACGAGATCGGATTCTTTGTGCGAGTCACCCCCGCAACGCTCCCTGCATTCATCGTCTTGCCATCCATGATCGCGGCATCCAACTCATTTTTGCCGTCGGCTGTAAACACCGCTCCCTTGCCGGCGTTGAAGAGTGGATTGTCCTCCATCACCCGTAGTCCGGCCTCAACCGCATCCACCGCCGATCCATTCGCATCGAGCACCTTCGCCGCTGCATGGACCGCGCGGTCCATCCCCGCGCGGTAGGATGCATCGCGCCCAGGCGTCATCGACGACCGTTCAATCACTCCCGCGCCACCATGCAGGACGATCGCCCACTTTCCTGCTGGCGCTTGTGTAATCAATGGAGCTGGCTGCTGCGCCGCGGCAAATCCCGCGATTCCGACGATCAGGATCAGTAAACTTCTCGTACGCATGAGGGGTCCTCTGCGATTCAGTTTAGCGCACCTCTGCGATCACACTATCGAGCCCCGATCCGATCGGGATGCTATACTCAATTTCGGATTACACGCGCCCCTGCAGCACATTTGTGCCCAGCAGGCTCCATGCGGAGGTGGCGAAATTGGCAGACGCACTAGCTTGAGGTGCTAGCGCCGCAAGGCATAGGGGTTCAAGTCCCCTCCTCCGCACCAATCTGATAATAAAGGACTTACGAGAAGGCCAGCCCTCACGGGCTGGCCTTCTTTTTCGTCACTGTAACCATTTTTGTAACCATTGCGGGAAGAAGCTGGTTTGCCTGCTGTTCCATAGGGTCTGTTGGTCTGGATGACGGCATCAAGGCTATGGTTCTTGAGCCATCTTCGCTTGCCCGCTTACAATCAGTTGTCCCTCGGAAGTTGAGTTCGCCATGTGCCTGCCGGATCTGGACCATAATTGGCCCCGTTATGTCCTACCCGCAGGCGCGACGCTGTCGCTGTCGGACGGGTTTCTTCCCGATCCGGACGGTCGTTACGAGCGATACTCCAATCCCGGCCTGCTCACCCTGACAGAATTCTTCAACAGTCGTTGCTGTGTTCTCCTGGGGGATGCCGGCATCGGAAAGTCCGACACTCTTCGCAAGGAGCACGAACGGGTTCAGGCAATAGCGCCACAAACCGCAACCGTGATCTTGCGTTCTCTTCGAGATTTCGGCTCGGACGTGACGGCAGAGCAGTTTCTCGCCTCACCAGAGATTGCGGCATGGATCGCAGATGAG
>DATCDL010000103.1:0-4165 GCA_036510715.1 Acidobacteriaceae bacterium | reverse complement strand
AGTTCCCATACTCTGCGAGAAATTCGCAAACGTCAGCCGTCGAGCTCCCGCGCTCGCCGCAATACCAAAGTCGATCAGGTGGATCTCATCCTTCGCGCTCACCATGATGTTCTCCGGCTTCAGGTCGCGATGCACCACACCATTCCCATGCACATGCTCCAGCGCCGCGCAGATCCTCACAGTCAACTTCACCGCACGTTCTACAGGTAACTTCTTCTCGTCGTTCAGAACCTGCCGAAGAAGTCGCCCCTCAAGCCACTCCATCACCATATAAGCCTGCGAGCGGTCCGGATTCGCGAACACCTTCATCACTCCCGGATGATCAATGCGCGTCCCAATCTCCTCCTCCCGACGGAACCGGTCGAACAGCGTTGGATCGCTCTCCACCTCCGGATGCGCCACCTTGATCGCAACCTGCTCGCTCGTCCTCAGATCGCGCGCGCGAAACACCGTTGCCATCCCACTGGTAGCAACAACCTCCTCCAGCTCGTAGTTATCGAGCCGGTCGCCAACACGGAGTGTGCCATGAGGAGCAATCATCTAGAGCAACCTATACGGACGTCCGCGGTAGAGGCCCATTCGCTCCACCGTCTTGACGCGAATCAACTGCACGCTGACATTATCATCACCGCCCGCCTCGTTTGCTGCCATCACCAGCGCCTCCGCGGCTCGCTCCAGATCTTGATTCCGTTCAACCATCTGTTGCATCGCCGCATCAGGCACAGCGCCATACAGTCCATCCGTGCAGAGCAGCAACACATCTCCCGGAAGAATGTTCACCGTGAGCGTGTCCGCTGCTACGAACAACTCGTTTCCCAGGGACCTCGTGAGCACATGCCGCCCATCGTGCGCCGCGGCCTCGTCCTTCGACAGAATCCCCAGCCGCATCTGTTCCTCCGCCATGGTGTGGTCGCGGGTCAACTGCCTTGCTCCACCGTTGCGAAACAGATAACAGCGCGAGTCCCCCACATGCGACACAACAGCAGAGTCAAATCGCAGCGCACACACCACGAACGTCGTTCCCATCCGCGGCCCACGCAACGACGTCGCCTGTCCCGCCTCGTACACAGCAGCATTCGCCTCCTGCACCAGTCGCGGCAACAGAGAGACATGCATCACTCCTTTGGGAATCTTACGAAAGCCCTCCACCGCCGTCTTGATTGCGAGATTCGAAGCCACCTCTCCATACTCGTGGCCCCCCATCCCGTCTGCAATGGCAAAAAACCACCCCTGCGATTGCACCTGCGCAGGCCCCGTCGGCAGCACGTGGCCGAGTGCGTCTTCATTGTTTCCCCGCACCCGTCCGGTGTCGGTACGTTCTGCAAACTCTAGATCAAGCATGAAGTTTTAATTGCAACAAACACTCTGCCATTAAATTTTGATTGCGAGTGTTCAGAATGTCACGAATTCCCCCGCAGGGAAAGTCTTTCATTCTGCCCAAGGGAAATAATCTGACGAACGAACGCCAGCAGATCTCGACGTATCAGGCGCCTCTGCCTTAGTGAGTCGATCAGCGACGGGTGCTATCCGCCCACACCTTTTCGTGCAGCTCCCGATATCGCGCGACAATCTCCTCTTGTTGCACATGCCGCTGATCCCGCAGGATGAGTCGCCCATTCACAACAACATCACGTATCGCCGATCGATTCAGGGAGAACACAAGAATCAGCAGTAAATCCTCAACAGAATTACCTGCAATCGAAACATCATTCAAATCGACGGTGAAAAAATCCGCGAAGGCCCCAGCCCTCAACTCCCCCGCCGGTACAGTCAGCGACCGCGCACCATTCACGGTCGCACATTCGAACAACTGCGCACCCAAACTCTTGCCCCCAACCTGATCCAGGATCGCCCGCTTCTGTTGCTGCAGCCGCAAGTGATATTCCAACTCACGAGCATCCTCCAGCGGATCAATCTGCGCCTGGCTATCCGAGCCCAGCGCCACACGTATTCCCGCCGCAAGAATGTCATCGGCTCTCACAAACCCATCGCCAAGATTGCGCTCCGTAGTCGGGCACGAACAAATCGTCGCTTCCGCCGCCGCCAACATCGCAATCTCTTCGGAGCTCACATGCACGCCATGAACCGCCGTAAAATCCACCCCAAGGATTCGCTCCTTCGCCAGCAACGCGACCGGAGTCGCTCCACACTCGCGCACGCACGCAGCGTTCTCCGCAACCTGCTCCGCCACATGCATATGCAGCGGCAGCTTATGGGCTCGCGTCCACTCCGCAATCTCATGCAACTCCCGCAACGGCACCGCGCGAATACTATGCGGAGCAACACCAAAGTGAACCGCACCCCCATACTTCGCGCCACCGCTCACCAGCACAGCCATATTCTCTAGAAACGCCTTCGACGATTCGAAAAAGCGCATCTGTCCTGGATCCAGCGGCAACTCAAATCCCGAACGCAGATAAGCCGTCCGCAGCAACACAATCCGTATCCCCACCGATTCCGCCGCCGCAATCACCTGTTTGCTCAACAAATTCGGATCGTCGTACGGTCGCCCATCGGGCGCGTTATGCAGATAGTGAAACTCTCCAACGGTAGTCGTTCCCGCCAGCACCATCTCCAGAAACGCCATCCGCGCCACGTCATACACCTGCTGCGGATCGAGCCTGCTCGCCGCGTGATACATCGTCCCCCGCCACGACCAGAAATCTCTCCCACTCACAACCCGCGACTCCGACTTGCCGCGAATCAACCGCTGAAATGAGTGCGAATGTGCATTCACAAATCCTGGCAGGAGCGCCTTCCCCGGCAACTCCACTACCTTCGCCGCAGAACTGTCCGCACCTTCAATCGCACCAACGACGCACCCATCTTCGCCGACCAGCAATTCACCGCCAGCAATAAATCTTCCATTTGAATACAGCAACTCCGGCCGATAGAGAGTCTTCATGCCTCTGTCTTCCTTCCCCCAACCCACACCTCACGCACCGGATTCGTTCCCAGCGCATAGACCAACTCCCGCCAATCGCTGCTATCCAGCACAAGAAAGTCCGCAACACATCCAACCTCCAGCCGCCCTCGATCGCCAAGCCCCAACGCGTATGCCGCATTCAGCGTTCCGGCAACCAGCGCCTCCTGCGCGGTCAGCCCATTCATCCGCACCGCCAGCGCCAGTGCCGCAGCGCTTGAAAACAGTGGACTCGAGCCTGGATTCAAATCCGTTCCCACAGCCACCGCAGCCCCAGCATCGATCAACTTCCGCCCCGACGCCACGGGGATTCCCAAGTGCAGCGACACCCCCGGCAGGATCGTCGCAATCGTCCCACTCGCCGCCAGGCTCTCAATCTGCGCCACTCCCGCAGCCTCCAGATGATCGACACTCAGCGCTCCCAGCCTCACCCCCAACTCCACGCCACCGATGCTATGAAATTGATCGCTGTGCAGCTTGATCCCCAATCCATGCACCTTCGCGGCCGCAAAGATAGCCTCCCCCTCCCCAACCTGCCAGGCCTCGCGCTCAACAAACACATCGACCGCCGAAGCCAGCCCGCGCCGCGCCACCTCAGGAATCAACTCCCTGCACACCTGCTCCACATACGCGCGACGCTCCGAACCATCTGCCGGAGGAATATGGATCAGCAGCGTAGCCAAAATCCGCGCCCGCGAACTCTCCGCCAACGCACTGATTGCCTCCAGCATCGCAATCTCCGCAGCCGGAGAGAATCCATAGCCGGACTTCACCTCAATCGTCGTCGCACCCGACCTGAGCAGCGCCTGGATCCGCGGCCTGGCAAGCAATACCAACTCGTCTACCGAAGCAGAGGCAGTGGCCCTCACCGTGCTCCGAATCCCACCGCCCGCCGCCAGAATCTCTTCATACGTCGCACCGGAAGTGCGTGCCTCAAAATCCGCCAGCCGATCGCCGGCCCACACCGCGTGCGTATGCGGATCAATCAATCCCGGCACCACCGCAGTACCGCCTGCATCCACGACCGCCGCAGCCTGCCCCGTCCAATCGCTCTCTTTACCCACCCATGCGATGCGGCCCCCCGATACGGCCATAGCCGCATCCTTCACCATCATCAACGCACCCATCGCTCGGCCGCGCTTCGCCTCCGCACCTTCAGCGGTAACGAGCTGTGACACTCCGGTAATGAGCAAGTCCGTCTTCATCGAATACTCGGCAAGTCCAACCCACGTTTCGCAGCAG
>DATCDL010000102.1:0-2403 GCA_036510715.1 Acidobacteriaceae bacterium | reverse complement strand
ACCGGAGTGGGTGGAAGCGGCCATTCACTCCATGACAACTCTGAACAAGAAGGCCGGGGAACTGATAGCCGCGAAGGGATATGCGGTGCATGCGATGACCGATGTTACAGGATTTGGATTCATTGCCCATGCTCGCGAAATTGCCATGGCGAGCGAGGTTTCTTTACATCTGTTTTCGGAATCTATTCCTGTGCTGCCGGGTGCGCTCGAATGTGTTCGCGCCGGAGACATTCCGGGCGGGCTAAACGCCAACCGCGATTTTGCCGAATGTGTGGTTGGCTATGAGAGGGATATTCCTGAAGATTTCAAAGCGATCCTCTTTGATCCACAGACCGCGGGTGGCTTGCTGATCTCGATTGCGCCGGAAGAGTCTAAAGAATTTATTTTGGAATTGGAAGAGATGGGAATTCCGGCGAGCTACGTTGGGGATGTGACCGAATCCGGTGAGCCTCTGATCCGCATCTACTGACAGCGACGCTTCGGCGTTATAATTCACACCCACGAAGCCATGAGAACAGCAAACACTCGCGTCGCTATAGCCGTTGGTTTGCTGAGTTTCATGTTTCCCAATACTTTCGCGCTTCCACTCGGCAAAGCTCCCGTAGCCTATACCGAACGCACATGGCAGATGAAGGATGGCCTTCCAGAGCCGACGGTGCAGGCTTTTGCTCAGACCGCCGACCGGTATCTCTGGATCGGGACGACTGGGGGCTTGCTGCGTTTTGATGGCGTGCGCTTTGTCTTGTATGACCGGGAGAATACCCCGGCCTTCGCAGAGAACAACATTTTTTGCCTGGTAGTTTCGCGTGACAACACCCTGTGGATCGGGACCGAAGGGGGCGGCCTGATACGTTATCGCGACGGCGCATTTCGCGCTTTCTCAAGTAAGGATGGGCTTACAAACGACTTCGTTCGCGTGGTCTTCCAAAGCAGCAGCGGAGATATATGGATTGGAACCGACAATGGGCTATTCCGGCTGGCAGGCGAACAAATCGAGCGGGTTGACAATGCCGGGAATGTGCCATTGCTCGCGGTCCACGCTATCACTGAGGACAGCCAGGGAGGCCTGTGGGTAGGCGGCTCAAAGTTGTTGCGCCTGCACGCTACGAAAACCATTGAATACCATCTTTCTGGGAAGCCAGCCAGAACCGGGTCAAGTCCATCGCTGTAACGCGCGATGGGACCATTTGGGTCGGCGCCGTTTCTGGTCTTCACCGTATGGATCGATCCGCGGCCGGAACCTCTTTTCGAAGAATGAAGGAAATCAGCGGGACGGTTCGCTTCCTCCATGAGACTTCGGACGGGACTTTCTGGATCGGCACCATCGGCCACGGAATCTACGAATACCGTGACCACGAATTCTCCCGTCTTACGGCTCCGGACACTTTGCCCAGCAACACCGTCCTGAATCTCTTTGAGGATATTGAGAAGAACGTCTGGATCGGAACCCAGGCAGGGATGCTGCGTTTGAGCAAGACCCCTGTCAGGATCGTGGGCCTTCCGGACGCGGGTGACTCCGACGCCGAAACTATTTACCAGGATCGGGACGGCGATCTCTGGGTCGCTGCCGCAAACCTCTTTCGCTTCCACGATGGCAAAGTCACTCGATACCGGTTTCCCGGGATCACGGGAGTGCGGATCCGCAACGTATTCCGCGACAATAAGGGCGCTCTTTGGGTTGGCACCGAAGGTAACGGCGCGTTTCGCCAGCGCGGTGGCAAGCTTTTTCACTACACGACCAAGCAGGGACTGGTCAATAACTTCGTGCGCGTTTTCCTACAGGCCGCGGACGGCAGCGTGTGGATCGCAACCGATGAGGGAGTCAGCCGCTGGCAATCGCAGAGCTTTACTAATTTCCGAATGCGAGATGGGCTGTGCTACTTCAGCACTCGAACCTTGTTCCAGGACCGCCAGGGAGATATCTGGATCGGCACCGACCGTGGAGTTAGCCGCCTGCATGACGGCCGATTTGAAAAAGACGCAGTAACCGAAGCACTCAAGAACGAGAAAATCTGGGCGATTCTTGAAGACTCCGATGGGGGCCTGTGGTTTGGTACGAGAACCGGTGGCCTGTACCGTTGGCGCTCCGGAAAGCTCACCCATTACACCGTTAAGCAGGGCCTCGCCAGTAACAGCATCTACGAGATGATTGAGGATCGTAAGGGCAACTTCTGGATCAGCGGCCCCAACGGCATCTCCGTGATCAACCGCCATGAGCTCGACGCTATCGTTGATGACCCATCACTTCCGCTGGCGCTGACACTGTATGGTATTTCCGACGGTCTGGAAACCACACAGATGTATGGGGCTGAGAAGCCAGGCGGCGTACTAACTTCTCAAGGCGAAATCTGGTTTGCGAGCAACCGGGGCCCCGTGCGAGTCTCGCTGGACCCAGCCAAGCCA
>DATCDL010000101.1:0-5740 GCA_036510715.1 Acidobacteriaceae bacterium | reverse complement strand
GATGCGGTGCTGGGGGTGCGCGGGCTGGCGCAGGAGTTGGTGGAGGGCGCGAGAGCTGCGGGGGTGGAAGCGGAGTTTGTGGAGACGCCGGAGCTGGCGGGAGAGTGGCTGCGGACGAACCTTCGGGAGGGTGATGTGGTGCTGCTGAAGGCGTCGCGCGGGGTGCGGCTGGAGCGGGCTTTGGAGGCGCTGACGGTGCCGTAAGGGACCTTGGTGTACAGAGGGAGATTCCCCAATCGGGGCTGCGCAGGGGAATGACAGGAAGAACAACAAGTGTGCGGGGTAAGATTAGCCGTGAACCAGGGCGCAGAAGCCTGGTTGGATGAATGTCGCGAGGCGTGTTCCGTTGCTCTATTGGCTGCTGTATCAGAAGCTGTTTCCTTACTTCGGATTTTTTCGGATTTTTCGCTACGTCACGGTGCGCTGCGTCTTCGCGAGCCTGACGGCGATGCTGATTGGATTGTTGATTGGGCCCTATGTGATTGACCGGCTGCGGCAGTTTCAGATTGGGCAATATATTCGCGAAGAAGGTCCGCAGAGCCACCAGAAGAAGGGCGGGACGCCGACGATGGGAGGGGTGCTGATCTGCATCTCGATCCTGGTGCCGACTCTGCTGTGGAGTAACCTTACGAATCCGTATGTGTGGCTGGCGATGTTTTCGACGCTGGCGTTTGGGGCGATTGGGTTTGCGGACGATTACATCAAGGTGGTGCAGAAACGGAACCTTGGGCTGACGTCGTGGCAGAAGCTGTTTTTTCAGTTTGTGGTGAGTGGGGCGATTGCGATTTCGCTGGTTGCGATGCGCGCGCAACATGCGTACTCGACGCGGTTGATGGTGCCGTTTGCGAAGCGCTACAGGCCGGATTTGATGTGGCAGTGGATGGGGCACATTCCGCATATGCACTGGCTGGTGGCGCTGCCGTTTGTGGTGTTTGTGATGCTGGTGATTACGGGTTCGAGTAACGCGGTGAACCTGACGGATGGGCTGGATGGGTTGGCGATTGGATGCACGATTGTGGCGGCCGCGGCGCTGACGGCGCTGACGTATGTGAGCGGGCACGTGGTGTTCGCGGACTATCTTGAGCTGCAGCGGATGCCGATGGTGAGCGAGCTGACGATCTTTTGCGGGGCGATGGTGGGGGCTAGTATCGGGTTCCTTTGGTACAACGCTCATCCGGCGGAGATCTTTATGGGCGATGTGGGATCGCTGGCGCTGGGCGGGGCGATTGCTACGGTTGCCGTGATTATTAAGCAGGAGTTGTTGCTGCCGTTTATTGGCGGCGTGTTCGTGATTGAGATACTGAGCGTGATTCTGCAGGTGGGAAGTTATAAGCTGCGGAATGGGAAGAGGATATTTAGGATGGCTCCGCTGCATCATCATTTTGAGTTGATGGGGTGGTCGGAGTCGAAGGTGATTACGCGGTTTTGGATTGTGGCGTTGGTGTTTGCGCTGTTTGCGCTGACGACGTTGAAGTTGAGGTGAGGAGGCAGGAAGTAGGAAATAGGAAGTAGGAAGTAGGATTTGGGTCGGGCCTTCAGCCCTCTATATTCTTGTGCTTGATACCTAGGCCTTCGGCCTAGGCTGTGATGTGACGCGCCGTTGGCGCTGGATTTGCGTTGAGTTCGAGGTGAGATGTGAGATATCTGAAGTTGCGTAGCTGGATCTTTTGGAATGCGCTAGCTTGTGCCATCTGGGCTCTTCTCATTTCCGAGGATCATCGAAGAGCGATAGCTCTGCTGTTTTTGCTTCCTCTTCAAGCGGTCGTCAATTTCGCGGTGTATGCCGTGCAAGAGCAGTTAAGAATTTCAGGATTGACGATGATCTACATCGTTGGAATGGTTGCAGGATTGGTTTATGTTGCTCGATATCGCGCATGGTGGGCCTTGATTATTCTGGTAATTCCGGTCGCTCGAGTCGTCTGGTCGATTCGTAGAGATCGCGCAAGACTGTTGGGTTAGGAATATTTATGATTGAGTTGAAGAACAAACGCGTGTTGGTGGTGGGGCTGGGGAAGAGCGGGCTGGCGGCGGCGCGCTTTTTGAAGGAGCGCGGGGCGCGGGTTACGGTGAGCGATGCCCGGCCGGCGACGCTGATTGCGGAGCTGTCGGATTTGCTGGACCAGGGGTTCATGGTGGAGGCGGGGAGCCATGGGTTGCTGACGTTTCGGCGGCAGGATTTGATTGTGGTGAGTCCCGGGGTGCCGATGTCGACGCCGGTGTTGACGCAGGTTCGAGCGATGGGAGCGCATATTATCGGCGAGCTGGAACTGGGTGTGGAGTTTTTGCAGGGCGAGGTGATTGGGATTACCGGGTCGAATGGGAAGACGACGACGACCACGCTGCTGGGGGAGATTTTGAAGGCGGCGGGGAAGCCGACGCTGGTGGGCGGGAATATTGGCTTGCCGGTGACGGCGATGGTGGCGGAGAGTGTGGAGCTTTCGAGGCGGGGTGGAGAAGCAGATCCTCCGCCTGCGGCGAAGGATGACAATTCAAAGGTTTGGAGCGTGATTGAGGTTTCTAGTTTTCAGCTGGAGACCGTGGAGACGTTCAAGCCGCGCATTGCGGTGGTGCTGAATATTACTCCGGACCACCTAGATCGGCATGGGGACTTTGCGACGTATGCTGGGGCGAAGGGGCGGATTACGGAGTTCCAGACGGCTGAAGATTTTCTTGTTCTGAATGGCGAGGACAAGGAGACGCAGATGGTTGCGGCGAAGACGAAGGCGCAGATTTATTGGTTCAGCGGGCGGCGGCCGATCAAGCAGGGAACGTTTGTGCATGGGGAGTCGATCATGTTTATTCCGCGGGAAGGGGCGAAGGCGGAGCCGGTGATGCCGGTGGCGGAGATACCTCTGGCTGGGGCGCACAACGTGGAGAATGTGCTGGCGGCAGTGTGCGTGGCGCGGCTGGCAGGGGTGGAGAGCGAGACGATTCGCGGAGCGGTGCGGGCGTTCACGGCGGTGGAGCATCGGTTGGAGTTTGTGCGCGAGGTCGCGGGGGTTCGGTATTACAACGATTCGAAGGCGACGAACGTGGACGCGACGATGAAGGCGATAGAAGCGTTTGCGGGGGGGATTCACTTGATTCTGGGGGGGAAAGATAAGGACTCGGATTACAGGGTGCTGGCGCCGCTGCTGCGCGAACGGGTGAAGACGGTTATCACGATTGGTTCAGCAGCAGAAAAGATTGAGCGCCAGCTCGATGGGGTCGTAAAGATAGAGAGTGCGGAAACGCTGGATCGCGCTGTGGCGTTTGCGCAGGAGACGGCGGTGGCTGGCGATACGGTGTTGCTGGCTCCGGCGTGTTCGAGCTTCGATCAGTTTGAGAATTATGAGCAGCGTGGACGCGTGTTCAAGGAATTAGTAACGGCATTGCCGTAGCGACTGGGTGTAGTGGATGGCGAAGCGGGTTGGCGTCGATAAATGGCTGTTCGGTACGGTGCTGCTGCTGGTGCTGTTTGGGTTGGTGTCGGTGTTTTCGGCGTCGGCGGTGATTGCGAAGGCTACGATGGGGTCGCCGTACGCGTACGTGATGAAGCAGGCGATCTGGGCGGGGCTGGGGATGGTGGCCCTGTTTGTGCTGATGCGGGTGGACTACCGGAAGTACAACAACCCGAAGCTGATCTTTCCGCTGATGGCGATCACGGGGATTCTGCTGCTGGCGGTGTTCGCGTGGGGCGGGATGAACGGCGCGCACCGTTGGGTGCGGCTTCCGGGGATTACGCTTGAACCTTCGGAGCTGGCCAAGCCGATGATTGTGCTGTTTCTGGCCTGGTATCTGCAAACCCGCATTCATACGATCGACAACTTCAAGGAGACGATTCTTCCGGCGGTGATTCCTCCGCTGGTGTTTATTGCACTGATCCTGAAGGAGCCGGACCTGGGCACGGCGCTGGTGTGCGCGGGGGTGATGATCCTGATGCTGTTCCTGGCGGGAATGCCGATCAAGTGGCTGGTGGTGGGTGGGGCGGCTGCGTCGCCGGTGCTGTATTACATGCTGTTCCATGTGGCGTGGAGAGCGAAGCGGATGTTCGTCTTCCTGCATCCTGAGGCCGATCCTCGCGGGGCTGGATTCCATATTCTGCAGTCGTTGATTGCGGTGGGGACGGGCGGAATCAGGGGGCTGGGATTGATGGAGGGCCGGCAGAAGCTGTTCTATCTGCCGGAGCCGCATACGGATTTTATCTTTGCGAATATCGCTGAAGAGCTGGGGTTGATTGGGGCGCTGTGCGTGGTGGCGGCGTTCTGCATCCTGGGGTATCGCGGGCTGCGTGCGGCGTTCCTTTCGACGGACCCGTTTGCGCGGTTCCTGGCGTTTGGGTTGACGACGATCATCCTGGTGCAGGCGTTCTTCAATATGAGCGTGGTGCTGGCGCTGCTGCCGACGAAGGGGCTGCCGCTGCCGCTGATCTCTTCGGGAGGAACGAGCGTATTTGTGACTCTGGCGAGTATGGGCGTGCTGCTGAACGTGACGCGCGAGATCGATTAACGACAGGGTGTAGAGGGTAGAGCGTAGAGGATAGTGAAAGACAAGAACGTACTGCGGGTGATGATCGCTGGTGGTGGAACGGGCGGGCATGTGATTCCGGCGCTGGCGATTGGGCGGGAGTTGCGGGATGCGCATGGGGCTGAGGTGCGATTTATCGGGACGGCGCGTGGGATTGAGACGCGGCTGGTGCCGGAGGCGGGGTTTCGGCTGGAACTGGTGCGGTCGGGTCAGTTGAAGAATGTGAGCCTGGCGACGCGGCTGCGCACGATGCTGGATTTGCCGGTGGGTGTGGCGCGGTGTGTGTCGCTGATGCGGGCGTTCAAGCCGGATGTGGTGGTGGGCGTGGGAGGGTATGCGAGTGGGCCGGCGATGATTGCTGCGATTTTGTTGCGCGTGCCGACGCTGGCGTATGAGCCGAATGCCGTGCCGGGAATGACGAATCGGCTGGTGGGGAAGAAGGTGCGTGCTGCGGCGGTGAACTTTGCGCAGACTGTGAAATATTTTCGCAACGCAGAGGTGACGGGGGTTCCGGTGCGGCCGGAGATCTTTGCGCTGCCGGCGAGGCCTGTGGGTGCGGCTCCGCGATTGTTGGTCACGGCGGGGAGCAATGGAGCGCAGGTGTTCAATGAGACGATGCCGCTGATTGTGTCGCAGTTGCTGGAGGAAGTGCAGGGGCTGACGATTGTGCACCAGGCGGGGCCGCGGCGTCTGGAAGAGACGAGAGATGCGTACGCGAAGAGCGGGGCGGATGCGTCGCGCTGGGCGGTGGAGGCGTTTTTGACCGACATGCCAGCGCAGTATGCGGCGGCGGATCTGGTGCTGGCGCGAGCTGGGAGTACGGTGGCGGAGCTGTGTGCGGCGGGTAAGCCTTCGTTGCTGGTTCCCTTTGCGGCGGCGGCGGATGATCATCAGCGGAGGAATGCTGAGGTGCTGGTCGAGGCCGGAGCTGCAGCGATGCTGCTGCAGCGCGATGTGACCGCAGAGACGCTGCGGACGGCGCTGGTGGCGTTGCTGAACGATGGTCCGCGACGTGCGGCGATGGCGGAACGGGCGCGGTCGTTGGGAAGGCCGGGAGCGTTGCAACGGATTGCGGAGATGGTGTTGCGGTTGGCGAAGCGGTAGAGTGCGGGGCAAAGAAGAAGGGCTGAGGATTTCTCCTCAGCCCTGTTTTGTTGATGCTGGCTGACCGCTGTTTAGCGATGTCCGCCGCCACCACCGTGACCGCCGCCGCCACCTGCGTGACCGCCGCCGC
>DATCDL010000100.1:0-8752 GCA_036510715.1 Acidobacteriaceae bacterium | reverse complement strand
AAAAACCGTTTCCTGCATTACGGCAGCGCCATCAGATATTAAATCCAGCAACGAATTCTGAATGGGATGAGTCGGTTGATGCTCAAAAAGATCGCTCTGCTCGGCAGTTTGTGTCACACTGTCGTCACGGAGCGCACTGCGCACCTTCACGAGTAGGGCCGCAGCCCTGGGAACAGAACGAAACGCCAATTCTGTTTCTAATTTTGTTAGGAGGTCGGCATCGCAATGATCGGTGTTGAAAATTGCTTCCAGTTCATCGATGCGCTTTTGAATGAAAGGGCGACTCATAGCGCTTCTGCGAGCGGCTCCTCAATTTGGAATGGATCAACTTCCTTGTAATGAACCCAGACCGTGTTATCAACAAATTCGGAGCCAAGAGGTTCAATGCCTAAAGATTCAAGGGTCTGCAACAGATCAGCTATTACCTCTTCCCGCCGTCGTGCCCAGCTTGAAGCAAAGCAGCGCCAGAACGTCCAGCCCGCTCGCTCCAAAACCCGCTGGCGGGCCATATCATCTGACCATTGGCCAGGGCCGTGGAAGCGGTCGCCATCGCATTCGATAGCCAGACGTCGTCCATCTCGCCCTTCCACAACGAAATCAATCTTGAAGGCGCCACAGCGGACTTGAGGTTCGACGCGATAGCCTCGCTTCACCAACTCGTCAAACATATCGAACTCAAACCCGGATTCACATCGGTCACGAAGAACCTGTGAACTTCGTCCGTCAACTCGGAAAGGCTCCTTGAAATGCCGCATCAGCCGGCCGTTCAACGTGTCTTCTCCGAATGCATTACTTTCAACGGAGCGGAAGAGGTACATGCGATCGCGTGCGCGGGACATAGCCACGTTGTAGCGTTGTTTCATATCGGCACGATTAGCGGCACCCCGCTCATTCGGGCCCAGCACCATTGATACGAGCATGATGTCGCGTTCCCGACCCTGGAAAACGGGTGGTGGTCCGACCGCGATCTGGCGACTAATGACATCGGACGGGGAGATGCGACTGGTCACCAAGTCTTGGATGTGGGCAGCCTGCGCTGTTCCAAGGAGCGTGACAACCCCGATTGATCGGCCTTCGAGTTCAGGATCGGCCAAAATCCATTCGATTTCATCTACGATTGCTTTTGCTTCAGCTGCGTTGACGTCGACTTGCCGGAAACCACCTTTCACAAACACGTCGATCAAAGGTGGGTCTAGCCGCTCGGTCGCCTTTGGCAAGCGCAATGGCTTGATATCGCCCTCATAGAATTCACGGTTAGAGTATTCGATGATCGCCGGGACGCAGCGGAAGTGTTCGCGGAGCATGACTGAGCTCCCGGCGAAGACGACCCGAGCCAAGTCATAGATTGACTTGTCCGGCGTCATTTCGGACCCGAACGGCTGGTTAGTGAGAAACCTGTCGCGAAGCTCTTTGATCTTCTCTTCGGGAACCCCGATCGCTGACGGCGAGACCTGTTTATGGTCGCCGACGACCAAGAGCTTCTCGCCCCGCAACAGCGCGGGCAAAGCCCAGATGTCTGATTGAGAGGCTTCATCTATGATGACCAGGTCGAACAAGCCGAGATCAGGAGGCAGTGTTTCCGAGATGCGCCATTCCGGCAACACCCAACAGGGAACTGCTTTATAGGCCAACTTCATTGCATCACGGGCACTCCGGCGGTGGCGCACAGCGCGGACGCCTGTCCCAGCGCCCATTGCTTGGATCGAATTTAAATACGCCTGCAGGGCTTGCTGAATCGCAGTTGGTGAATTGTTGTAGACACCCAGCCAAGTCTTCTCCGCGACGAGGTCCTGATACGTCCTTGCCAGAATCGTCGTCATCATTTTTCGCTGCCCGAAAAGCTCGCGCAGCTTTTGGTGGCCGTCGATCGTTTCTAGGAACATTAGCGCACAACGCCAGCTCCAAGCTTCGCGCCAAGTAGCCACGACTACCGAGTCGTTGTCGGCTTCAGCAGGTTCGGTGCGGATGCGGTGAGCCCACTTCTTGGCTCCGCCCAGTTCAATCAGGGCCGACACCCGCGCGATTTCATCGAGCTCGGGGCGCAAGCTATTCACCCGCGCCAATTCGGTTTGCAAGGACAGCCATTGATTATGCAGAGTCGCATCGTCTTGGTCTTGCTTGCCCAATACTTCTGTCAGGAACGACCGTAATTCGTCGACGACTTGACCTGTGCGACCGTTGAGCTTGCTCGCGGTCTCGCCAACGCGGTTCATCGCATACGACAAGCGGCCTTTATCGATATGAGCGTGCAAGGACTCGCGAATCGCACTAACGGCCTCGTCGCCCTTTTCAACGAGCGTTTCCGATGATCGCGTGCCAAAGACTTTTATCGTTGCATCTCTCAGCTTGGCGTCGTAATCGAAGGCGAGCGCGTGAATATCTTGGATGAATTCTTGCAGGTGAGTCATTGCGCGACAGTTGGCATCGAGCGCACCTGTATGGGGGGCCATGCCGAACTCAGCAACAACCGAATTCCACTTCGCGACCGTTTTCTTCGCATCCGCTCGCCATTGCAACATCTCTACGACCAAATCCCAATCACCATTAGTAGACGGCGCAGAGCCAACGACCGTGACTGCCGCCAACAGCTTGCGAGCTTCGCCCTTGCCGAATGGCAACGGAAATGCGCTCTTTCCCGACCGCAGGCGATGAATAGCTTCTAAGAAGTCTTCATTTGCTTCAGCCTCTGGCGGCACTGAAACCGCCTTGCTCACCAGATCTTTGCGGCGCTCTTCCAATGCGCGGACATCGGCGCAAGATTGAAGTAGCGTCGTCAGGAGGAGATCGTCGGACCGCATATTGCCGAGATGTTGTGAGATGGCGTCGAGAACGGGATTGCTCGCATGCGCAAGTTTCTTCTGCAGTTCCTCGCGACGGTCGAGGAACCCCATCAAGTCATTGGCATGTGCAAAAGTTTCAAAGGTCGCATCTTTGAGCGGCATTACCGAGCCGATAGCTATTTCCGCGTCAATTGACTTGGACCTCGATAAGTCGCGGTGCAGCTCGCTCAAAACCGCCCAACTGGGAAAATCGTCCACGGCCGGAACCGAACAGTCGAGGTAGACCAGGTCTTTACCGACCTTGAGGCGTCCTTGTCGCAAGGCCCTCACATCCGCATCGCCAAAAGGCATTACAGCATCGCCTTCCGGTAGGTCGTCGTCCATCCACTGATGCTCGTCAGCCTGCGCAAGTACTAGCTTGGCCATTTCCTCCGGCGTTACCTCCCGGCCTTGGAAGGTGTAATTCTTCATGTGCTGCGCCGCGTGTAGTGCAACCTGTCGGTCTATGTTCGAGATTTTGCCGTGGAGTTGGTTAAGCTTGTCCTGTAGGGCGGCGATCTCTGTTTGCGCCCGCGCGGCATTCATTCCCGATATGTTGGACGCAATGGTCTGAATGGAATGCTCGAACTTCCGCATGCCGTCGCTCTCATTCGAAAGCAAGCCGACGCAAAGTGGACGAATGCGCTCCGGGAGTTTCCCAATGACTTCATTCAAGGCGCTCTCGCCTTTAGATGTCACGAGGACGCGGAGACCTTGGGCCAAATAGTGCGAAATGATGTTGGCGATGGTGTGCGTCTTGCCCGTACCAGGCGGCCCTTGCACCACAACACCATTGCCGTATTGCAGCTTTTGAACGATCGAGACCTGCTCATCGTTATAAGCCATCGGGAAGTACAACTCAGCTGCCCCGCTGTCGCCTTCGCTGGATGAAAGACCGCGGTAGACTTGCATGACGGGCTGTTTGATTTCGTGATCGCCGCGCTGCACTATGTCGCGCACGACAGCCGGTAGTTTCGTAGCCTGTTCCACACTCTTCTTGAGTCGGGCGACATCTCGAAGAAAGATGCCGCTCGACCGCCGTCGCGCAAAGACTACCCAGCCGTTTGTAATCTTGAGTTTTTCGCCGGGGGCCGGCGGCGTCGGATCGTCCGTGAGGACGACGTATTCACCAGTAGGATCCAGATGGCCCACAGCGGCTCTGAGTGTTCCCTCGTAAGTCGATGCCTCGAAGGGATTCGGACGGTTCGCGCCGTTCTCTAACGAACTCTTCCAGAAGGCTTCGAGCTGACGCACCCCAGGCAAGTCCATTGCTGTGTAGGTTTCTAATTCAATGCGCGGATCAACCTCGCGCGGACGGATCTCCAGATCAAAGTTCTTTTCGTTCAGGGTGATTTCGCACGACTGGGTTATCAAAGGGTGTGTGAGAGCGGGCCCAACACCGTTTTTCTTCCAAACGACATAACCGAGTCCCCAAACGAGTTCGATTTGCGTCTCAGATCCTTCTGTAGAAAGGGTTTGCTGCAACGAAAACATCTCGTTGTAACGCTTGATCGTCATGCGCCGCGGGGTTTCCGCAGCGGCCCACGGTTTCCACTGGTTCTCCACGTACCAATCGAATAGCTCAGATACCTCCGAATGGTCTTCCAGTCGCTCGGCGCGAACGAACTGCTTGCCGTTATGTATTTGGATCTGGTCCTTGAGTTCTGGAAGTTTCGTTGGCGCTTTGGGTAGAGTGAGCCACGCGAGAAGGGTTTCATCTGGTGGCGGGGGACCAATCTCATGGAGGCGTGGAATGCGGAGCCATATGTCACCTGCCTCACCCTGCAGATTGAATTGCAACTCGGGGAGCCCCTTAAGTTCGTGCTGGTTGGCGACGAAAAATTCCGTCGGCACCGTAAAAGCGGGCTTTGATTTCAACTTTTCGACTTGTTCAATATAGGTGAGGAGTTCAAGAACAAGAGGCGCTTCCGGCGTCATGCATGCCCCCATTTCGCTCGATGATTGGAAACGCTTCCCATCCCCGAATTTGCCGACAGAATGCTCAACACGACGCGGCCTCTATTCCGTCCCATTTTAGAGCCAACACTCAAGGAACGCGCTACTGATGAAGACTCATAGACCAGAGATAAATCTAGCTTGGGTTTAGCTCAAATCTTACTGCAAATGGGCGGTCACACCTTCTGAAGTCGCCGTTATCTTCGGAACTAACCGATCTATCTGAGATCGTAGGCCAATTCGCATGGGCTTTGCTCCACCATCTCTTGGATGGAAGCCCTCGTTAGGGGAGGACGGTTTCGCCACGTGGCGTTCGGCATGTACATGCCCTTTTCTCATGCGGGCTTGCAGGGGTCAGACCAAGGAGGAACCACCCATGAATACCGCCGCACGCACCTCCACCTCTATCTGCGAAACCCCAACAACCGCAGCAACAACGGAGCGCCAAACGATTGCGAGCTTCTCGCTTTCAGCAATGACCTTAGCGTTGGAGATGCCTCTCCGAGATTTCAGAGCGGTTGTGACGCAGCTCGACTCGCGCGGGAGCGCAAATGTTTTCTGAGAACCAGGGCTGTTATACTTCGCCCAACCGAATGAAACTTATATCGATATTCAACAACAAGGGCGGTGTGGGAAAGACGACGCTCACATTCCATATTGCGCATGCCTTAGCGGAGATGGGTCATAAGACCCTTTTGATTGACCTGGATCCACAGTGCAATCTTACAATCCAGGCGCTCCCCGAAGAGATCATTCATTCGATCTGGGAGAGAGAGGACGATTTTATTGACGATTTCAAGACCGCTCGGTCAAAGGCCACGACTGCTGAATTTTCGGCGCTTATTTCCAGCACTCGGACTATCCACTTCCTGATCAAACCCACTGAAGATGGCGTAACTGACGTTGAGTTTTTGTCTCCTCCAGCTGTCTTGGCTCCTAATTTGGACCTGATTCCCGGCAGATTGTCCATGCACCTCTTCGAAGATAAGCTTTCTCGGCGCTGGAGCGATGTATACCAAGGCGACCCGCTAGCAATTCGAACCGCGACCCGTGTCCGCGAGGTGGCTCGCCAATACGCCGATGCTCACACATACGACTACGTGATCGTTGACACCTCGCCAAGTCTTGGCATGCTGAACAAAGTCATTATTTCGACAGCAGACGGATTTCTGATACCTTGCATGCCCGACCTTTTTTCACTTTACGGAATCCGGAACATCGGACAAGCCTTGGGTATCTGGAAGAGGGAGTTCGACACGATTTATCAACTGCTGTCGGAAGGAAAGCGGGCGTCATTCCCTGCCCATTTTGTCCAACTGCTGGGTTTCACCATCTATAACGCCAGAAAGTACTCGGGGGAAAGAAACCCTTGGGATCTTGCCGCAGGCCACTACAACTATGCATGTCAGATTCCCGAAGCGATCACTCGCTTCATCCCAGAGAGGATACGGGCCGGATTGTCAGCGGAAGTGATGTCGAGACCGATTGGGGAAACCGCTGTTATGCACAGCCATAACACTCTTCCGTCGATGGGCCAGAAGTATCATTTGCCGATTTGGCGCCTGCCCGGTTCAGACGCATTGGAGTCGGAAGATGCAATGACCATACGAGGAAATAGACAAAATTATGAAGCGACGCGCGCGGGATATCACGCGTTCGTTTCGGACATGTTGAGCCGAATGGAGTCTCTAGAATGACGCCAGACGAAGTTGTGGCAAGTGAATCGGAAACTATCACTGTGGCGATTGGTGTGTATGCCGAAATGCAGCATGAACTGGACCTATTCATGGATGGCGTGGCAAAGTGGTTTCTCAAACATCCACAGATGTCTAAAGGAATACCGCCGCTCGTTCACTCCGTAACTTCGCGAATGAAAGACCCGGAACATCTCAGGGAAAAGCTCGAACGAAAATTCACAGAGAATGGTGTCTTGACGTTCGCACCTCAGGATCTCGGCACGCACGTCACGGACTTAGCCGGAGTGCGTGTACTTCATCTCCACGAAACTCAGTTCGCCCAGATCCACACACTTTTCATGACGAAGATCGAGAGCGGTGACTGGACCCTAGCTGAGAAGCCTAAAGCATATACTTGGGACCCAGAGAGCCGAGCATTTTTTGAGGCGCTAGGCCTAGAGTGTTCAGTAAAAGAGAGTTTCTATACCAGCGTGCATTATGTGGTTAGGCCGAAACCTAATGGCAAGCTCGCTTGCGAGATTCAGGTGCGGACCCTTTTTGAGGAGGTTTGGGAGGAGGTGGATCACTCACTCAAATATCCGAATAAGACGGTGACGCTTTCTTGCAAGGAACAACTTCGTGTGTTGTCGAAACTCGTAGGTGCAGGTAGCCGTCTCGTAGACTCCATCTACCGCACTAACCAAGTTGAGTCGATCGACTTGAAGTGAAATCGGATTGCCTCCTCCGTCCGGTGCAATGCGCGCCATCTCCGAATGGACGCTTGTACGTGCCAACCTTCTCCGTTCCATCCTTTGCGGTGTAGCGGGTATCTACGGCGTCAACTCTAAACTCTGCCGCATTGCGTTTCCCGGTCGCCAACCATCTCACCGAAACTAGTAGCTGTACGACAATATAAGACTATGTAATAATAAGATCATGAGTCTCTCGCGATCACGTACATCCCGCGTCTTTACCATCAGCTTCCCGGAAGACTTAGCTACCCAGGTCGAAGAGGTTGCCAAGCAGGAGAGCCGGAACATTAGCGAGCTGTTTCGGGAGGCGTTTCGCACCTACCGGCTGGAGCGCATGCAACGAAAGCTCTCTGCGACCCGAACTGCCGTCGCCGCTCGCAACGGACCGCGTTATACGGAAGAAGACGTAGAAGCGTTGGTCGATGAGATTCGCTCGGAGCTGTCCCCAGGGAGAAAGCGCAAGGCGTGATCGTCGTTCTCGACTCCGGCATCTGGATCTCGGCCTTCCAGTTCGGTGGCACCCCTCAGGCCGCTCTCGATTTGGTCTTTAGTGACCGCACCGTTGCGATCTGCGACCAGATTGTTGCGGAAGTTCGAGCGACGCTGGTGCGGAAGTTCTCTTGGAAGGATGAGGAAGTCCTCGCGATCCTGAAGGAATATATCCGCGACGGGACGCATGTAGAAGTCGCAGGAACCCTGCACGGCGTGTGCCGCGATCCAAAGGATGACATGGTCTTTGAGTGCGCCGTGAAGTCTCACGCCGAGATCATCCTCTCGGGAGACCACGACCTGCTTAGTGTGAAAACCTATAACGGGATTCAGGTGCTTACCGCTCGACAATTCCTCGATAGACTGACCTCGTTGCCCTCCTGACGAGCGTCAATAGCGCCGCCTGGCGGCGGCTTGAGGAGGTACTGCGTCGCGGAGCGAAGACAGTGGAGAATCTATCTGAGATTCCATTTCCGGTCGGGAAGCGTACTTAATCGTCCGTTTGCTCAGACGGCTTCGTCCAACGCTCCAGTGCCTTTCGTGCCTCGTCGACCGCCTCCGGGTCCTCACACATCACGATCCGCCATTCCTCTTCGTGCCGTACGAACACCATTCCTTGTTGTGCCATCCGGTCGCAGATCAGATCGTAGATCGGAGCAAATACTTCGATCGATTCCCAGACGAACTCGCTGAGCCAAAGTTCATGCAGGATGCGTTCCAGCCGAGTCATCAGCGCTTCGATGTCGGGTTGCTGATCGAACACTGCCTGTAGGCGGGGAGACTGGTCGCGAAGATTTCGCTCCAGTCCATGAAGCTGGCCCAGCCAGTAGCCAGCGCAGATAAACACATCGCCGAAGATTTGTTGTATCTCCCGGAAGGCAAGAGCGGCGTTTTGCCCCTCGGCGTAGGCTTTGATTTGCTCGGCGGCTTTGCCGGAGCTGTCCTCTATGGCTCGGCAAAGGATGCTTTCAAACTCTTCGAGCGCTTCGGGCCGAAAGGCTGCGGACGAGCGGCAGTCTGCATATTCGCTCCACACACCCATCGCCTTGAGAAACGTCTG
>DATCDL010000099.1:0-5499 GCA_036510715.1 Acidobacteriaceae bacterium | reverse complement strand
TTGCCGGATGCAGCGCAACATCCTTCGCATGGACGTAATGGATCGCGTCAGCCAAAGCCGCAATCGCCGTCGGAATATCCATCCCCTGCCACCACAGATGGCTTGGGTCGAGGTTGATCCCGAGCGCAGGCCCGGCCTCCGCACGCAGCCGCAGCATCGTCTCCACGTTGTAGACCGCGAACCCCGGATGCGCCTCCAGCGCGACCTTCACCCCATGCGCCGAGGCAAACCCCGCAGCCTCGCTCCAGTAAGGAATCAGGCGCTCTTCCCACTGCCAGCGCAGCGCCTTTCCATACTCAGGGGGCCACGCCGCCGTGATCCAGTTCGGCGTCCGATCCACCGGCGAGCCTCCCGGGCAACCAGAGAACGTCACCACCACGGGAACCTCCATCTGCTCCGCCAGCTCAACCGTTTGTCGAAACAGCCGGTCATCCCGCTCCGCAATCGCCGGATCCGGATGCACTGCATTCCCGTGACAGGAAAGCGCACTGATGCCTAACCCTGCATCGGCCAGCTGACGTCGATACGCTGAGATTCGCTCTCGATTCCCCAGCAGCGTGGAGAGGTCCAGATGCCCGCCTCCCGCCCATCCTCCGGTGCCGAGCTCCACCATCGTGATCGGTGGCCATTGCCGAACCGACGCGAGTGCCGCCTCCAGCGACTGCCCATTGAATACAGCGGTAAACAATCCAAGTTTCATGCGAAAGCCCTCGGGTATAGCAGTGTCCCGCTCACCATCCGTCTGTTTGCTCAGGCTGCTTGCCCGTATAGGCCGAGCAGCAGGGAGCCTTGACCGGCTTGAACTCCATGAACTCGATCCGCGTTCCATCCGGATCGTGAAGGTCAAGCTGCAGTTTGCCATCGACTCCCAACACCTTCGGATCTTTCCCCGCGGGCGGCTCCCATCCACGCTGTTCCAGCCGCTTCTGCAACTCCGCCACACTCACCACGCCAGGAGCCATATGGTCCGCGCTCCCGAGTTGCCCCCGAGTAGGTTCCGCGGGCAGGTTGAGCATGTACTCGATCCAGTCCGTCCCATTCGGGACCTGCATCATCACCCAGTCCACATCGCCCGCCTTCGCGCCGCCCTGCCAGTACAGATGAAACCCCAGCGCGTCCTTATAGAAGCGGTCGAGCGCTGCACGATCGTGTACAACATACCCCGCGTGCATGATGTGCGTGCTCAGGCGTCGCGCCAGCTCTGCCGCCGAAGGCGATGGCAGGGTCCGTCCCATCTGCGTGAACTCAACCGGATTGCCCTCGGGATCATGCACCAGGAAGCTGCGGCTGCCATCGGCCTCCATCGTCACCGATGCTGGAACCGCAACCCCCTTGCTCGCAAGAAGCTTCCGCAGCCCCTCGGCATCGCTCGTCGCAAATCCCACCACATCCAACCGATGCATCTGTCCCCGCACCGGCGGAGCCAGCAACTCCACATACTGTGCATGGTTCGGATAGAACCGAATGTCCGGCTCCGAACCGTCCGCAGGCACAGCCTGCCAGCCCAGCAGCCCACTATAAAACTGCCGTGACGCCGCGATATTGTCCGCATACAGCGTCACATGCGAGATGCCCGTAATCGCCGGCCGCTGTTGCGCAAACGCCGTCCCCGGCAGCAGCAGCGCGGCAACCGCAAGCAGGGAACCCGCACCCCTCCGTAGTAGACGCCCAATATCGTAGCCCATCAATTTCTCCATGGTCTCCTACACTCTCTCCTCTGGAACTGCGGTGAGATTAAGCTCCACCGTCTGCGAGCCAAGCCGCGGATGCGTTGCCGTCAACCTCACGCTGCCAGCCTGCTCTTTCGCCCGAATCCATACTGCACCCGTCCCTCCAATCAGCGCAAAAGGATTGTCGCCGATCAGCACAGCAGGGCCCTCAAGCTTGAACACAATCGGATCGTTGGCATACGTTCGCATAGCTCCGAACTCGTCGGTCACGCGCATCACCACGCGTGTAGTATCCGCACCGTCGGCCTGCAGCCCCGCATCGTCTGCGACCAGCGCAAACTTCTGATCCACGCCCAGTCCAGACAGCTTCTTCGACACCACCAGCTTGCCCTCAAGATACCCATCGATGCGAAGATCTCCCCACGTATGCCGGTGCTCCCCCTTCAATTTGTTTCGGTCCAGAATGAACGGCCCGTACTTCAGATACTGGAACTCTTCGCGGTCCGGATCGAGCTCGGCAATCAACTCCCACGGATTCGTCGCCACGCTGTTCACCCGTTGGTAGAACTTCAGGTGGTCGCAGTTCGAACACACCACAGCCTTGGTGAAGTAAGTCGATTCATCGCTGTTCGCCCAATGGAAAGCCGGTTCCAGCACGATCTCCTCCGACGGCTCGCACTGGGACTTGTAGAACCCCGCAGCCGGCTTTGGCTCGCGAAAGATATCCGTCACGCCGTGGTAGCAAATCCGGTCACCCGCACCAAAATTCGAGTGCGTGTTGTAATCGAACGCGCACCATCCAATGCCGCCCGCATACTGCGCGTCGGACGCCAGCTGATTATGAATCCGCGCATGACGCAGCGTATGTTCGCGCTGCCGCTCATCATCATCGGTCGTCTTGGTCGGAAACGTGTGTCCCACAAACTCCGTATTCAAATAGCGCGGATGGTTCGGCTTCCTCAAAGGGAAGCCGAAGTCGTTAATCGTGAACACATCCTCCAGCAGCTCCGACGCAGCGAAGTTGCGAATGCCGCCCGTCTGCCGTGTCGTGTCGAGCGCGTGCGCCAGCGCATTCGTGCGCGTATAAAAGCTGTGGTCATCGGGCGATTCGTTGATCCGCACGCCCCACAAAATAATCGAAGGATGGTTCCAGTCCCTCCTCACCATGCGTCCCACATTGTCGATCGCGATCAGCTTCCACGGCTCCGGCCCGATATGCTGCCACCCCGGAATCTCCTCCAGCACCAGCAGTCCAATCTCGTCGCAGCAATCCAGAAAGTGTCGCGACTGCGGATAATGCGAGGTCCGCACAATGTTGCAATGCAGGTTGTGGCGAAGAATCTTCGCATCCTGGCGCTGCACGCGCGCAGGCATCGCCGCCCCCGCGAACGGGAACGTTTGATGACGATCGAGCCCGCGCAGCTTGACGATTCTTCCATTCAACGAGAACCCGTGATCGGTGAACGTAGCCTCCCGGAAGCCGATCCGTCGCGTGTCCTCATCCATCACCCGCCCCTCGTGCAGCAGGCGCACCCGCACCGTGTACAGGTTCGGAGTCGCGAGGTCCCACAGCTTCACTCCATCGATCGCCTCGAGCGACAGCGTCTGCTTCGCAGGGTCGCTCGTCGTCTCCGTACTCAGGTACGCAGGTGCGCTCGTCTCCGGATCATCCGCCGCATTCGGATCACTCGCCGTCGATGCCCTGATCGTTCGCCGCATCTTCGCAAGCGAGCGCTCGCCATCGAGCAGCTCAGCCTCCAGCACCAGGCTTCCACGAGGTGCCGTTCCCGCGAGAAAGCAGTCCACGTCGAGCCCCGGCTTTCCGCTCAGCACGTCCTTCGGATGCGCGAAAAGATTGTCGAGATACAACGCCGGCACCACGCGCAGAGACACCTCGCGGTAGATTCCGCCGAACGTCATATAGTCGATCTCAAACCCGAACGGAGGAATATCGCTCCTCTCCGTCGAGTCGACCTGCACGGTCAGAACGTTGTCCCCGTCCCTGCGCAGGTGCGGAGTCAGCTCGAAGGAAAACGGCGTGAAGCCGCCCTTATACTCGCCCAGCGGCACGCCGTTGATCCACACCTTCGACGCCGTCATCACCCCTTCGAAGTCCACGAAGACCCGTTTCCCCTCGCTCCCCGCAGGGGTCTTGAAGCGCCGTCGATAGGTCGAAATAAACTCGTAGTCTTTATCGTCAAAGCTGTGCCACGGAAGCATGATGTTCGCATGCGGGACCACCACGCGCTCGAACGCAGAATCGTCAAACTCCGCAGCTTCTGCGCCAGCAACCTTGCTCGGATGGAATCGCCAACCCCGGTTGATGGGCAGCACCACCCGTCCAACTGCTGGAGCTTCTTCGGAGAAAGCGGCAACCCCCGGCAGCGCCGTCGCCGCCAATACCGTACCCGTCCGTTGCAGAAAAACGCGTCGATCCATAAGCTGTATTCCCTCCGCCCATCACTTCAAAAGCCCTTCTCATCCCATCGCTCCACCTGATCACATCCCACGTCGTTCTACAACGCACGCAGATACTGATAATCAACCTTCACCGCCGCCAGCGCCGGCATATCCAGGAACGGTGGCTCCTGCTCCACGTAGTAGTCATGGATGCCCGCCCTCGCTGCGGCAATCAGGATCGGCTTGTAGTCAATATGTCCGCGCCCCAACTCCGCACCCTGTGGCCGCTCGTCCTCCGCGAGCGATGTGCTCGGCTTCTTCGTCGCAACAAAGTCCTTCACATGCAGCATCACATAGCGCCCAGGATATTGCCGGAAGTACTCAACCGGGCTGCACCCTGCCGCGACCATCCATCCGCAATCCAGCTCGAAATCCACCAGGCCCGGGTCCGTCTGCTTCAGCAGCATGTCGTACCCAATCTTGTCCCCATCCAGCTTGCGAAACTCGAAGTTATGGTTGTGATACGCATACTGCAATCCCGCGGCCTTTGCCTTGCGCCCCATCTCGTTGAGCTGCCCCGCCATCGCGTGATAGCTATCGAGCGTCTGTTCCCCGCTCTTCGACGAAAACATCCCCGAGCTCACCACATAGTGCGCCCCCACCGCGTGCGCATCCTCAAACAGCAGTTCCAGCGGCCGCGTGCCCATCTGCAGGTGCGTGCTCGGGCAAACAAGCTGCGCCCGGTCGAGCTGCGTGCGAAACTCCCGCGCCGTCAGCCCACCGAACCCCGCCGTCTCCACGCGTTCATACCCAATCGCCCGAACCTGCCGCAGCGTCCCCGCCACATCCTTCTGCAGCTCTGCCCCCACGCTATAAAGCTGCAGCCCGAGCGGCAACTGTGCCGGCAGCAACCGCGCTGTCCCTGCCCACGCCAAACGCGTTCCCATCGCTGCCGCTCCAAGCTGCACAAACCGACGCCGCGAGATCATGTTCATAAGCTCCTTCTTTCTATTTTTCCTTCGCCGACCACCCTACCACCACGAGCGCACGACGTGAATCCGCCGGAAGTCGGAGCACATCCCGCGCCCAACAATCACCCACTCCCACGCTGGGCGGATTCCATCTTCTGCATCGACCGTCTAAAGTCAGAGCGCCGTCGCTCCCAACGGCAGTACGATCGCTCTCAACAACCTCGTCCTCAAGGTGAACTGCGAGGGAGACATCGCCAGGATCTCCTCCAGCGGCAAACTCCTCGACGACAACTTCTACAACGGAACGCCGTGGACCATCGGCCTCAAGCGCTTCTTCCATTCAGGCGCAGTCAAGACCCTCGACCTCGCCATTCTGCCCCTGCGCAAGGGGATGCGCCCACCTGTCTTCAGCCCACATCCTGGCCGAAGTTTCCCGCCACCAGACAGATCGACGCCCT